>CAYVPM010000612.1:0-3376 GCA_964453475.1 uncultured Saprospiraceae bacterium
GTGCTCGGCCACAGAGGTGATGATGCGCAAATTTGCCTGGTGCGGCACTATCCAATGGATATCTTCTACGGTCATTTTATTGCGGCGTATCACCTCTTCACAGGCGCTGGTCATGCCTTTTACCGCCTGGACATACACCCGTTTTCCATCCTGCCAGGCATAATGCTCCCCGTTGGCAACTGTTTCCGCTGAGGCTGGGTGCAATGAGCCGCCTGCTTTCATGTGCAATAATTCGCGCCCCGAACCATCGCCGCGCAGCACAAAATCCTGGATGCCAGTGCCATCTTTCCGCGCTTCTAGCAGTACTGCACCGGCGCCGTCGCCAAAAATCACGCAGGTATTGCGGTCTTTGTAGTTGATGATCGAAGACATCATATCAGCACCTACGACAATCACTTTACTGTAGGTTTCATTCTGAACAAACTGGGCGCCAGTGGCCAATGCGAACAAAAAACCGGAACAGGCAGCGTTTATGTCATAGCCGAAGGCGTTTTTTGCGCCCACCTTGTCGCATACGGTATTGGCGGTATCGGGGAAAACCATGTCTGCCGTAACCGTGGCGACTATGATCATGTCTATCTCTCCAGGCTTGACCCCTGTCTTTTCCAGCAGGCCCTTTACTGCTTCGGCACACATGTCGGAAGTGGCCCAATTCGGAGTGCGCAGGATGCGGCGCTCTTTGATCCCCGTGCGGGAAGTTATCCACTCGTCATTGGTGTCTACTATTTTTTCAAGGTCAGAATTGCTGAGTTTGGTTTCAGGCACCCATCCCTGGACGCCTGTGATGGCAGCTTTTATCTTTGTGGACATTTTTATTAAATGTGATATTTTGATAATGAGGAAATGTGTTAATGGGGCGGGGCAAAGTTAGTGAAGGTTTTATAGTTGCCGTTCATTGGATGTTGAGGACATCGTTCATGGTGAAAACGCCATGCTTTCCATGCACCCATTTTGCTGCGGCGATGGCTCCCAAGGCGAATCCTTCCCGAGAGTTGGCACGATGCTCGATGCTGATGGAATCTACCGGACTTCGCCAGGTAATTTCGTGAGTCCCCGGCACTTCTCCGACCCTGTGGGCAGTGATTGGGAGCATCTCCGCAGGTATGGTTTCGCCTGAGTTTTCAGGCAGCAATTTGTAACTTGTAAAGCGGGGGGCTATCTCCAACAGATCTTTTGCCAGGGTGATGGCCGTTCCACTAGGCGCATCCAGTTTGTGAATATGGTGGGTTTCGGAAAGGGCTGGCCGATATTCTTCCCTTTGCCCCATCAGTACTGCCAGGTAGCGGTTTAGGGCAAAAAACATATTGACCCCGATGCTGAAATTGGATGCCCAAATCAGCGTTCCCCCTATTTTTTTGCAGAATTCATGCGCTTTTGGCAGCTCTTCAGCCCAGCCTGTGGTGCCAGACACCACTGGAACCCCAGCTTCCAGGCAAGCCATCACGTTTTCGTAAGCGGCCTCCGGGCGAGAGAATTCGATCACGACATCCGCTTTGCGCAGCAAATCAGCCTTGCGCGCCTGCATGTTTTCCCGGCTGATGCGCCAAACAATTTCAATGCCCTGGCTTTCAGCCAGCAGTTCAATGGCCTTGCCCATTTTGCCATAGCCAAGGAGGCCGATTTTCAACATACCTAATTTGTTTTAAGCTCCTGTGCTTTAATGGTTCTTGATCAAACGCAGGGTTTCAGGCGCCAGGCCGTCTTGTTCCAGGCGTAGAAAATATAATCCGATTGGCAGGTTTTGCCCAATTTCAAGCTGGCCGCTCAGATCATTCAATTGAATCGTTTCCAATGTTTGCCCCGCTGTATTCAACACCTTGATAACCGCGTTGTTTTCAAGGTTGTTAAACGATAGCGTGGTGCTGCCGGAGAAAGGGTTTTCAGCAAAAATCCTGGCAGATACCATGCTTTTGCTACCTATTGGCAATGCTGGGTCTCTGCGGTAGAGCTGCAATAATATGAGGTTAATGTCGCTGGTACCGATTATTTGTTTGCCGCTAATTACCCCCACGCCGACACCGGTAGCGCTGGCTATAATGTCGTAAACGCCCGGCTTTACCCCTAAGAATTCATAATAACCATTAACATCGGTCATGGTGGTTAAGGTGTATAATGGACCATGCAACCAGACAGTTGCATCCTGCACAGGGTTCCCGCTGGTTTCTGCTGTCACAATACCACTGATGGTAAAACTGCCATTGGGGAAAAGCGTTACGTTGAGCACCGTTACTTCTCCAGCGGCAAAGTAGACTGATGTTTCATAGATCTGGTAACCTGCCTTGCTGACCCGCACCTTGAAATATCCGCTTTCAGTTTGTCCGGTTTTGAATTGCCCGTTGCTGGAGCTTGTTTCTGTGATGAGTGGGTTGGTGCCAAGCACCTGAATTTGAGCGCCAGTAATGGGGAAGCCCGTATAGGCATCCGTTATCAGGCCTTCAAGGTAACATGCCCGCCGGTAATCAGGGGTGATGATGAAAAGTTCGCCAGGACCACCTCCTGGGGCATTGATATTGGAGGCTATAACTGTCCCGGACTTGAAATACGGGTACACGCCCCAACAGCCGGAAGAGCCGCCTCCTGTACCGGAATAGGTGTCATAGTTCCCAACTTGTACCAAATTGTCAGGCCGTGTAACGTCTACAATCGTAAACCCGTCTTTGTACCAGGAGGTTAATGCCCAGTTTTTGTGGATATAGGTATTGTGCACCATGCTGTTGGAGCCGGGGTTGCTTTGTATCCTGTCGAGTTCCTTGATATCGGTGGGGTCGCTTACGTCGAAGGCGGTGAGGAAAGAGTTGTTTACTTCATCAGTGGTGAAAATGGTACGCCGGTCGTCGGAAGGCCAGGTGTTGTGGGTAAATGCGCCGGGGGTGGGTTGGGTAGCCAGTAGCTCCGGGGCGTTTTTGTTTGCCATGTTGACCATAGCGAATTGGCCGGCATATATATGTCCCGAGTACATGGTGTCATTGTCGACAAACCCATCGTGAATATACCCTAGGTTGTCGAATTTGCCCACATAAACCGGGTTCCAGGGGTCTTGTTTCAAGTCGAATATTTTTGCGCCTCCGTTGAAAAGGTTTCCTCCCCAGGCATAAAGGAAGCCCTTTGTTTTATCGATGTGCAGGGCATGAATCTTGTTGAGCTGATTGGCAATTACCCCGTCGCCCCTGTAAAAATGAGAAGGGAGGTTGGCTGAAGGAAGGCTGTCCAGATTGACTATCTGGATGCCTTGACCGCCTTCGCTGACGATATAGGCATAGTTCGAATAAGTTTTTATTTCTTTCCACAAGTTGTCGGGGCCAGGGATTTGAATGATCTGTTGAGGCAAATCAGGGTTGCTTATGTCCACGATAACGATGCCTTTAGAAGCGCCTAC
>CAYVPM010000613.1:0-3372 GCA_964453475.1 uncultured Saprospiraceae bacterium
AGCACCCGCACCTTGGCATCTATCGCTGCAAAAATCTGGGGATCCGTTGGGTTGCTGCTGTACTCGCTGTACTCGATGTTCCACTCATAATCGGGCAAGCCGTTGAGCAGAACATCTTTTAGCAAGGTGAACTGCGATGGGCCGAGCGGGTAGGCAAACAATTGGGCCGTCAGGTCTTTCAACATTTCATCTATATCCGAAGGATTGGGCAGCGCATTGATGATGTCCATCACCGGAATTTTTGCAATCGGCAGGCTGTTGATGACAAAGCCTGAATTGATGTATTTGTTGACGTAGCGTTTGCGTTCCTGGAGGCTCACACTGTTGATCCAATGCCGGTAATAAAGCGGCTCCTGGTAATACGCCTTCCAGCCGGCCACATCCGGCAATTCGGATACTATTTGCCCCATCAATTTTGAATCTTTCCACAAAAAATTGAAGTAGGTGTAATAGTCGTTGAGCGCGGGCGGCACGGGGAATTTCAAGCCCTGGCTCATGCTCATGATAAAATCCAGGGGGCTTTTGATCATGCAGCCATAAGCGGCATCCGAGTAGAAATGCTCCGACTCCAGAAGTGATTTCAATGCCGGGGCGATGTCGTAGCCGTCATTGCGGATCATTTGCGCCATGGGCTCTATAATGTCCTGCTCCACAGTTGGGGAGATGTGTGCGTCCACGAACCAGCGGTACAGCTTCCGGGAAATGAAGCGGGAACATTCGTCCTGCTGGAAAATAATGTCGATGGCAGTCTTGTATTCTGTGTTTCCCTGGTTGGGTATCACGGCGTTGTTGAAGCGGTACGACATCTGTTTTGGGGTAGTCACGTGCTTACTGTTGTCGAACGCTACGATGATCTGGTAAGGGGAGGTGTAGCTCCAGCCGGTAAAACATTCGGCAAGGGCGCGCACGTCTTGTTCGGTGAAAGTGGTGTAGTCGCCCGGCCCGGCCAGCGGCCCCTTGCCGATGGTGAACAGTTCCAGCAACTCCCGGCCATAGTTTTCGTTGAGGGTAGTTTTTGTGTTGATGTTGCCGTTCAGGTAGCGCAGCATGCCTGCGTTGACGGTGATTTTTTTAGCCAGCTCTTTAAAATTGCCCAGCGCGTTTTGTTCCAGGGTGTCGAAATAATTGTAAAACAGCCCGGGGCTCTCAATATCGGAAACCACAAAATGGTTGTGCCAAAACAGCACCATTTTTTCCAGGATGTTGATCTGCGGTGATTGAAGCTTCAATATATACCAGGCGTTAATGGAATCGATCCGGTATCCGTTCAAGCCTGCGGCGGGTGAAACATCGGCATTGACCCAGGTACTGCCGACGGGAACTTCCGGGTCGGCGGTGCTGTAGTAATTAAGCGGCCTGGGGGCATACTGTCCCGGCGTGAACAAGGAATCCATGGTGTTATCAAAGCCCATGTTTACCGCATCGAGCATCATTTGGCGGCTGGGGCCAAAGGTGGTGCGCCGCAGCAGGTGGGCGGCTTCTTTGAGGGTCCATGGGCCGGCGTATTTGTTGAAGGAGCCGGTGAGGGGTTGGGATTTGGCGGGAGCTGCCACAAAGGAAGAGGTATCCATAAGGAACAAATTAATAGGTGGAGCAATAGATACCCGGAAAGATACGGGAAATGGGAAAGGTGCTGCCTCTATTTCCCCCCCTTCAAAAACCCCTCCATCGCCAAATGCAAATCTACCATCATCTCCTCCGTCGGCTGGTAGCGCACGATGGCGGCGTAGCGTTCGAAAATGTTGCGCGCAACAGCTTCGGGGGTTTCGGACACTGCCGCCAGTTTCCTGAAAAAATCGTCGTCGGTGCGGGGCAACTGGGTTTGCGTGTCGATGGGCGCCACCAGGCCGTAGCGCTCGCGTATCTGTGCCAGGAACAGCTTCATGCCTTGCATGCTCAGGCTTTGGTAGTTTTTTTCCCGGAAATGCAGGTGCGCAATGGTGCCGATGAACTCGTAGGAGGAGTTCTCGTTTTTTTTCAGCACGGGGATGATGGCGTGGCGGCGCTTGGCGCGGAACAGCAGCCACAGCACCGTCATACCTGACAGAAGGTACCAGGCCCAGGCCAGGGCTTTTTGTTGCAGGATGTAGGTCAGTGGGTGCTCGTCGGGGGTGCTGCGCATGCTGTCGCTCCCGTTCCGGCGGCGGCCAACGGCTTCCGGCACACGGCTTCCGGCATCCCAGTATATGTCGCCTTCCGAGAGGTGGGACCAAACGCCTTCCGCGTAGGGGCGCATGTCTGCGCGCAGGAGGCTGAAATTGCTGAAAGCCAGCGGAGTGCTGTGCAATAAAAAACGGCCTCTTCCATACGGGAATGCGGCAAAATTTATCTCATTGTTGTTGATGTAGCCCAATGGAAAATGCGGCAGCGAATCGCAAAAAGTGTAGCGCTCTATGTAATGCCAGTTATAATTTTCGGGCTTGTTTTGCACCGCGAAAAAGCATCGGTATGCGCTGTCGGGCAAAGCAGGCGTGCGCAAGGAAAGCCAGCCGTTTGTATCGCCAAAAGAACTGTAATCACTCCAAGGCGCTTCATCGCACTCGTCGAAGTACACGTAGTTCATCAGGTCGAATGGAATGGTTTTGCTCGAAATGAAGGCGGTATTACCCGCTTCTACAAATTTCAAAAGCCGGTCGGTACCAAGCGAATCGAGGTACATGGCCTCGCCAATGAACACATAGTTGCTGCCCGTGCCGATGGAATCTTTGGGTAGTTCAGATGCTACGTCCTGCTTCAGATCGACAAGTTTTTTCCCAGTGAAATAGCCATCCAGGAAGCGATGGGCAATATTGGTGCCGTAGGGCTGCAAGTTCTTTTCGGAGTACCCGTCCTTGCTATTCCAGGTGTTCTCTGTCCAATTGTATTTGGGCTTTCCATCTTCGTACAAGAAATAAAACGCCCCGCCCAGGATCAGGACGGCGAACACGGCGAAGTAGATAGGGGTACGGTTGGACTTCATAACAGGGGGGCTAAGGTAACGGATAAAATACCTTTTGGCAAACAGCGCCGTTTTTACCTTGGCCTAGCATGTTGTTTTTTTTAACAAATTGTTGTACAAAATTATGGACTGTTGTATTTTTGAGCATTTATAAAACAACTTTTTTGAACTATATCATTCAATTAATAGTTTGTCTTCAGCACTAAAGGCAGTAAAATCACCGCCCAAGGGCGCTGAAACAGCATTCTAAGCCAATACAACACCGATGTGCACCAATCACTGATCCAACCAATCACCAATCACCGCCCAAGGGCGCTGAAACAGCATTCTAAGCCAATACAACACCGATGTGCACCAATCACTGATCCAACCAATCACCAATCACCGCCCAAGGGCGCTGAAACAGCATTCTAAGCCAATACAACACCGATGTG
>CAYVPM010000614.1:0-3370 GCA_964453475.1 uncultured Saprospiraceae bacterium
TTCCACCCACTTTAACCTGCAAAAAATTCGTGTGGAAAGTAAAGGAGGGTTGCAGGTAAATGTTGTTGAGCTTCTGCGTCACGGTATCGGTGAAAGAAGAAAAATCGGGGCGGATGTTTACGCGCAATGCGTGTTTTTCTGCAAACCACTTGGTCACCGACATGTCCAGTGTAAAGCCGGATTCTTTGTTGGAATAAAAGTCGTTGAGCAGGTAGAATTTCGGGGCGATGGAATAATTCAAATCCATATCGGTCCGCTTGCTGTTGTACACGCGACCGCCGATGTGGAAGGTTTTGAAATCCTGACGTACCCCTGCGCTGGTGAACGTATCGATGCGGTGGTCGTATCCATAAAAATGCACGCGGTTGTAGTCGTAGCCCACTTTCCCTTCAATGGCGAGGTTGTTGCTCAGGTAAATATTGCCGTTGAGCAGGCCTTGGGTATTGCTGAATTTTTGGTTTTCAATGGCCCTGTCGGCACTTAACTGGTGGTGTTTCAGCCAAATCTTCCCGTCGAATTTCTCCTCCTTGCCGAAGTAGTAGCCTCCTTCACCCAACAGGGAAGTGGGGACGCCTGCGCCGAGTTTCACAAAGCCATTATAGATGTCTTCATTTTTCCCGGAACGGATGCCAATGGGCCGCAGTTTTGGCGCGTCATATTTCAAATTGGAAGGATGCGGCGGCACTGTATAGTATTGTTTTTGGGTCGTTGTGTCCAATGGCGGCAGGGAGGGCGTCACTTTCACTTTGTTGGCATCGAGCAGGCGGGCGTCGAAGTCTTTTACCACGGTAACGTTGTCGCCTTCAAGCTCTTTTTGCGCCGAGGCTGTTTGCGCGAAGGCGAATAGGCTCAACGCAGCAATGAGTATGAATTTATGTTGGATTGTCATTTTTTCGATTTTTTATCTTCGTTGATCGTTGTTGGTTGATGGTCGTTTGTTCGCGCTCGTTCAGGTTATGCATGGCCAATAATCCAAAGCAAAACAATGTGAACGAACCACAAAAACTAATTACCCTCATCCATATCGAGCAGGGTTTTCCCAGGTTTTGAATCTTTGTTGTTCATCAAAGGCGCAACACCGCTCAGCTTGTTGTGCTTTTGGCGTGCCAGCGGAACGATGTTTTTGTCGGGACCCTGGTAGTTTTCCATAACAGCTTCGAGTGCCGCGAGTGCGCTGTTTTTATCGCCCTGATCGGCATACACGTCAGACAATAGAATCAGGTTATAAGCGATCCAGTCGTCGTAGCCTGCGCTGGCTTTGTTGGCTTCGCTGATCAGCTCGTCGGCTTTGGCGTAGTTTTTCTGGCGGTACAAAATCTGCGCGCGGTAGTGGTACGCTTCGGCCATGATGATGGTCGTGGTATTTTCAGTTACCGATTGCAAAGCCGGGTACGCGCGTGCATAGTCGCCCTTGTCGTACGCCATTTTGCCGGAATAGAAATTGGCGGTTGCCAGGTGGTCTTGAGATGCCAGCCTTGAAGCATTTACTTTTTGCGCGTATTCGCTCACCGCTACCGAGTTGTTGGTCAGGTAAGCCGCCTTTATCGCGACAAGTTGTGCATCAAAGCGCGATTGTTCGGTCATGGCGGCAAGCTCCCATTTCCGGGCATACTCAAAGGCCTGGCCATTGTCCTGAGTATGGTTCAAAGCGATGAGCGCGGCTTTTTCAGCGGCCCTGGGATAAACTTTACTGCTGCCCTTGCCCACAACTGCGGCATAATCCGTCAGTGCCTTGTCGTATTGTTTAAGTGCCGAGTAGCTTTCGCCGCGGTAGAAATAGGCATTCAGGGTGTTCCTGCCCGTTGGGTATTTGGCCAGGTAAGTGGTGAACCCGTCTATGGCTTGCTGGTAACGCCCGCTGTTGTATTGTGCCTCGGCAGATTCGTAGAATGTGCTGTCTTTACTCGAAGCGCTTACTTTCCCATAGCCCGGAACGGTTTCCACAAAGGCGTAATATTCATCGGGGCGGTTCAGCTCGGTCACATAAATCTCCCGCAGGGCATCGAGGGCTTGTTTGGCTTCCTCGCCTTCCGGGTTGTTGGAAAATACTTGTTTGTAGTAATTGACCGCTGTAGTTGGGTTGCCCTGGTTGATGGAGATGAGGCCGAGCTTGAGCAAGGCAAGATTGATGAGTGCAGAACGGCCTTTGTAGTCGGACACGATCCGGCGGAAAGGCGGGATAGCCTTGTCGTATTTCTCCAGGTCAAAGTAGGTGTCGCCCAACTGGAACAGCGCCTCATCGGTGTAGCTGCTGTTGGGGTAGCTTTCCACAAAGTTTTCCAGGGCAACAATTTTATCCACCTTGTTACCTTTCAGTCCAAGTATGATTGCTTTTTGGTACATCGCGTACTCAAAGCCCTCATATTTTCTTTTAATCGCTTCGTCGTACTGGGCAATGGCGTCGTTGTACTGGTTGTTTTTGAAATAACAGTCGCCCGCGCGCAGCACCGCGTCGCCCAACACGGCATCGCTGATCTGCTTGTTGTTGAGCTTGCTCTTTTTAAAGCCGTCTACAGCAGCCCGGAAATTCGTAAGGGCCGATTTATAGTCCTTCAATTTCATGTTGTTGTAGCCCTGGATGTAGTTGCACATGTCGAGGCTGGCTTCTTCCGGAAGGGTATTGGCATAAGGTTTGGCGCCCGTAAAAAAGGAGCTCATGTGCTGCTTGCTGATGGCGTATTCGCCGGCTTCATTGGAGATACTTCCCAACCAGAAAGAGCAAAGCAGGGCCGTCTTTTTATCGATCGGAAATCCAAGCGACTTGTTGAAATAACGGCGGGCTTCGTCGGCCTGGCCGCTCTGGTAGAGTTGCAGCGCGCGGTAATATGCCACCAACTGGTAGGTTTCGTTGAGGCGCGGGGTGCGGTTTTTTACCGATTCGAGGGTGGCGATGGCGCGGTCGTAATCGCGGGTATTCAGGAATACTTCGCTCATAAGCGCCTGCGCGTCTTCGTAATATTTGGACGTGCTGGAGAACCCTTGCAGCGCCTCTATGGCATCGCGGTCAAAATTCAACTCATAGCTCAGTTTGGCGTAGTTGATCAGCGCGTCTTCCTTTACAGATTTGTCGTAATTCATGCTGGCCGCCTGACCGAAGGCGTTGCGGGCATTGAATTTGTTGCCCGTGCGCAGGTAGCAATCGCCCAGGTGGTAGAGGCCGTTTTGGCCCAGCACGCTGTCCTGTTTGGTCAGGGTCTCAAAGTTGTCAATGGCGGGTTTGAAGTACCCGTTTTGATATTGCGCATAGCCAAGTTGATAGTAGTCGGAGGGGCGGAGCTGGGCGCCGTTTTTGGCGGCGTATTCCAGGTAAGGCATGGCCGATTTATAATCCCCTTTTTCGTAATAAGCTTGTCCGACAAGCTGGTTGATT
>CAYVPM010000615.1:0-3364 GCA_964453475.1 uncultured Saprospiraceae bacterium
GTACCGAGCATGTTTTGTAATAATTATGACGGCCCTGGCGCTGGCCGGCAGTTGCAATGCGCCTAAAAACAGTTCCCAGGCCATTCAGGCGCAGCCGCAACTGGATGAGCGGCTGACAAAAATCACCATGACCGACCTCGACGGCAAGCGCATTTCGCTAGCCGATTTTGCCGGCAAGCCCATTTTCCTGAATTTTTGGGCTACCTGGTGCGGCCCCTGCGTCAGCGAAATGAAGTCGATAGAAGCCGTTTCCCAGCAATTTAAAAAGGACATCGTTTTTTTGGCGGCCAGCACGGAATCCCCTGAAAAAATTCGGTCTTTTCGCCAAAAAAATCCTTTCCATTTCCAGTTTGTACAGCTGAACGTTAGCTACCTGGATTTGTATGTGCTGAAATTGCCCACTACATTTTTGATCAACAAGAAAGGGGAACTGGTTGCTGAAGCAGAGGGGTATCGCGATTGGAGCGACCCGGCAAATCGGGAGAAGTTAAGGCGCTTGGTGGAGCATTAGCCCAAATATAGTCAACGCAGAATGGTTGTGAATACAGGAATGCTGCAATCATTATAAAATCAGGCATTTGTTTCACTCAAATCATTTGAAATCACTTTAATCACAGTATACTTTTCCTGAATCACCGCCAAATGGTGCAGGTGATGCCCGATGATGATGAAAAAATAGGCCCTTACCGAAGCCCGCCAGTTGCTGGCCACGCCCGTGTATTTCGATTGCGCTTCGCTGCATTGCTGGCACAAGAAAATGGTGTTGTCGCGCACGGCTTTCCATTCTTTGAGCAAATCCTTGATCGTGCGGCCCGATACATCCACTTCCTCCATCCAAAAAACCTGGTTGAACCCGGGCAATCCGATCCTGTCGGCACGCATGAAAGAGAGCGTGCGGTAAGCGAACACCCGTTCCGAATCGATCAGGTGCATGATGAGCTGTTTGATGGTCCATTTGCCGGGGGCGTAGGCGTGGTCGCCCATTTCCTCGGGCAGTGCGGCGAGCAACTGCTGCGTTTCCCGAAATGATTTACGGAGCAGGCTGAGTGGCGTGCCGCGTGAGGGCACCATTTTGAGGTATGCTTCGTGAAAGGGGGCGTATTCGCCTTTTTTTGGTCTTCTCATTGCTTATTTGGACTAACGAATGATAAACTCAAAACAATTTAATAATTTCCTTAACCGGTAAATAAACACGCGAAACTTTAAAATCAGGGATTGGATTTTTTAAGTCATCTTGTAAAGATTCCGCCTGGGCAACTGCATTTGAAACAAACTGAATGAAATGGTCAACATTATACCCACCTTTTCTCGTTTTGCCCAACTCATTTTTGAATTCTTTGCAGGTATTCGAATTTGTCTCGAAAATATTAGCAACATGCATGATTAGCCAAACTTCAAAGCATGGGTTGCTCAAAGCAAAACCCCATTCTGCGTCTATGCAAATCTTTGACAAGCTGAATAACTGATCCTTTTCCCAGCGATCTACATCCATTACGATCCATACAATATCACCAGTTCTCACATTTATTCCTTCATTTTCAATGAATATTGTCAACCTGTCCACCAACCAATTAGGTGCAGATAACGAATTTTTTGAGTCGGGCGCCAATACTTTTATTTTCAGTCGTTTAGATCCATGTCCTAGTCGTTCAAAATATGCCTTTTCGCGCTTTTCACCTTCGCAGGCGATAAGAAACAGGCGTGCGTCACGAAAAAAAGCGCCTTTTTTATACTCCCTGTTTTTCCGCATGTTTCCACTTTAAGTCACGTAAATTGCCTAAAAAAGGTATTGCGCCGAAGCGTCCAGCAAGGTAGCCTTTTCGGATATCCAAATCATAACGCGGTTTAAAATCACTGAGCGGGTACATTTTCGAAGATCCCTCATCATTCTTTTCGGACAACCAAATCTCATCTTGGCGGAAAATATCCAGATCTAGCAAGTTGGATTCGTGTGTCGTAAAAATCAACTGCCCTTTTGACGGGCTCTCCATAAAATAACGCAGCAATTCTTTGATCATGCTGGGATGAAGGCTTCTGTCAACCTCATCGATAAAAAATACGGAAGCACTGTCAGTCAACTTTTGTATTGCTGGAATCAGGTCCATCAACCTTCTCGTTCCATCTGATTGTTCTTCTTGCTCAAATTCCACCATGTTTCCACCGGCATCTGAATTGAACGTCCTTACTTTATTCACAACGAACTCATTTCCATTTCTATGAGCCACATACTCTTTGCCTTTTCTAAAAAAATGAATAGCGGAATCAGATTTTTGAAGCTTTTCTTCAAAACTAACCCTGTCTTCCTCGTCATCTGCCCCAAAGAAAGCAGGAAATGGAATACTTTCGATATCGATCGCCTGCATGCCGGTGCCTAACTGGGGGAGCAGGGTGTTCAAAAACTTTTTGTACGATTCATCAAAAGACAGACGAGCTGTTAATAAATATTTTGAACTTGGATACAGTATCCATAAATTCTCTTTAAACCATTTAAAAATGGCTTTAGCTTCGTCCATCTTATCGCGGATTTTATAAATCAAAGGCTGATTTGGCTGTAAATCTTCGGCATAGATTTCAAAGCGATAACGATCTTTTTCAGATTTGATTAGTTTTGGGTTTACTTCAATTTTTGTTTTTTCGCCTTTAGTTTTTCTTGAAAAAACAACCGTTGCATCGCCTTTCCATGGAAAAGTTTCATAAAGATTTTCCTCAATTATCACATCTTTTAGAACGAATACCGTGTACTCGAAAAACCTGTCTCCAATTTGGCATTCCAGGCCAAACTCTGAAGGCTTCTCATTATAGGCATCGTTTAAGCGAAATGGAGTACATTTCACTTCACTTTTGAAAACATTTCCTTTGGTCACCAAATCGTGCAAAAAATGAACGGCCTTTATAAAATTGGATTTTCCAGAACCATTTGCCCCATAAATTGCAGCAGCCTTCATTAAGGCTACCTTTCCATCGGAGTAAATATGCGTTTTATGCATCTTGAATGATCCAGAAAACATGTTGAATTCAACTTCCTCCGAAAAGGACAGAAAATTTGAAACATAGAACCTTAATAGCATGGCAATTAATTGAGTAAAAATCGCTTAAAACGATTAAAAAATGTTTAACCAGTGCAAATTTATTGTATTTCATTAAAATAAAGAGAAAATTTCTCTTTATTTTTTGAAGACGCTTGTGCGGATATTAATTCGCAACCTGTCCGAAAGGTGGCCATTTCAGGATATCAGGGTTTGGAAACTATAATCCATCAACCTGCTGAAAAAAACTATTCTCTACTTTTACCCCAAATCCACAAAGTTTTGCCAACAACACTCTACCTCATCCCTACACCCATCGCCGAAAATGCTTTGCACAC
>CAYVPM010000616.1:0-3364 GCA_964453475.1 uncultured Saprospiraceae bacterium
TTCCTTTCGTTTGCTGTTTTTGACCTATCTACCTTGCCTATTAAAATAGACAGAGCAATTAACCCTGGAAGAGTACAATGTGCAGCAACCCGAACGCCGTCCCCACAAACCAGCCCAACACCACCTCCGATGTGGTATGCCGTCCCAGCACCACCCTCGACCAGGCGATCAAGATAGAAAAGCCGAAAACCGCGAAGGAAAGTCCTATATTTTCGGTCAACAGCAGCCCGCACAAGTAAGTAGCCATCACGGTGTGCAGGGAGATTTTTTTCAGCGAATTGATCCCGAAACAAGTGGCGAGCATCAAGCCGACATACAGCGTTGGCCCAAGGTATGGCTGGTTCGACCATTTGAAATACAAGGCCGCTGCCAGCACCATGCCAATAGAAGGCAGGTAAACATTGACCGCACGCTGCTTCCGGTCGGAAACGTCGAGATTGGTGATTTCACCCCGCAATTTGCGCACCAGCAGGAAAAGACTTAGCAGGGCAAATATACAGGCCAGTGTGATCATCAATGGCTTGGCAGCTTCCAAACCGACCGCTTCTACGGCGAGATAGGAAATGACGGCCGGGAAGAGGAGGAAGGGGTTGCCGACGGTGGAAATAATATGTGCGAGACGCGGGTGCATAATCTGAATCAATTCCGCAATGGTTTGCCATTCTCCAGCATATACTGAATCCGTTCCAGCGTCTTTTGCTCCCCGCAAAGCGACAGGAACATTTCCCGCTCGATGTCCAGCAAGTACTGCTCGCTCACTTGTTGTTGGCTGGTAAGATCGCCGCCGCAAAGCACATAAGCTACTTTTTTGGCGATGAGTATGTCGTGTTCTGAAGCGTAGTTGCCGAGTTTCAGGGAGTGCGCGGCCACATAGAGCGCGCCCAGGCCCGTGCGGCCCAAAACGGTTATGTCTTTACGCTGGATAGGCATCACATAATCAGGGGCAAGTTCCAGTACCTTTTTCTTCGCTTCGCTGATGTTGCGGGCGACATTGCGCACGATGCTGTCTTTTTTGTGCAGCAAGTAGCCAAATTTGAATGCCTCGTCCGCAGAAGTAGCCACCTGGGCAGTGGCGATGGTTTTGAATTTTTCGATCAAGCGGGGAATTTGCACATCGCCCTCGTGTGACATCTCGTCGCTCAAGCGCAAGGCGAATTCTTTGGTGCCGCCGCCGCCCGGGATAATACCCACGCCTACTTCCACCAGGCCGATATAACTTTCCGCTGCTGCAACCACGGCATCGGCGTGCATGGAGAACTCGCAGCCGCCGCCAAACACAAAGCCCTGGGTAGCGATCACCACGGGTATGGCCGAATAGCGGATGCGCATGGAAGTTTGCTGGAAAATGTTGACGGCCTGGTTCAGTTCGTCCCATTCCTGCTGGTAGGCCATCATGGCGATCATCATAATGTTGGCGCCGACGGTGAAGTTCTGGGCGTTGTTGCCGATAACCATGCCGCGCCAGCCTTGCTCCTCGGCAATCTGGATGCTGTCGTTAATGCCGCGCAGGATGCCCTCGCCAATGGCGTTCATTTTGGAGTGGAATTCGAGACAAAGTACCCCATCGCCGATGTCGTGCAAGGTACATTCGGCATTGCTGTACACGGGTTTGCTGCCCCGGTAGCTGTCGAGAACGATGAAAGCCTCGCCGCCCGGCAAAGCCTGGTACGATTTGCTGCGCTGGTCGTAGTATTTTCGAACACCCGCTTCGTTTTTATAGAATGCTGTGTGGCCTGCCGCGAGCATCTCTTTTACCCATGGCGCAATCTTTTCGCCCTGTTTTTCAGCCAGTTCAACGCCTGCCTGAACGCCTACCATGTCCCAGTATTGGTACGGTCCTACTTCCCAGGCAAAGCCCGCCCGCAGGGCATCATCGATGGCGAATAAGGTGTCGGAAATTTCAGGGACGCGGTTGGAAACGTAGGCAAACAAGCCCAGAAAAGAACGTTGTAACAGTTCAGCGCCTTTGTCTTCGCCTTTAAAAATGGCTTTGATGCGGCGCGGCAACTCGTCAATCTGTTTGAGCGTGTCCACAATCGGAAGCTTGGCTTTTTCCGAGACTGCATATTCCAGGGTTTCAAGATTCAGGGCCATGACCACGGGACGACCTTTGGCGTCACGGTCGCCCGTTTTTTTGTAAAATCCCTGGCCAGACTTGTTGCCGAAAAATTTGTTCTCCACCAAAAAGTTCAAAAACGCGGGCACCTCCATTTTGGATATCTGCTCGTCGTCCGGACAGTTTTGTTTCATCCCGTTGATGACGTGCACGGCGGTGTCCATGCCCACCAGGTCGGCAAGGCGGAAGGTGCCTGTTTTCGGGCGACCGATGGCCGGGCCGGTGAGCGCGTCGGCGGAGTCGATGCCCAGGCCCAGTTCGTGGGTAAGCTGGAATATCTTGGCCATGGCGTAGACCCCTACCCTGTTCGCTATAAATGCCGGGGTATCTTTGCATAGCACGGCTTGCTTGCCCAGGATCACATCGCCGAAGTGCATGAAAAAAGCCGTCACGTCGGGATTAGTGTCGGGTGTTGGGATCACCTCAAACAGGCGCATGTAGCGCACAGGGTTGAAAAAGTGGGTTCCGCAGAAGTTTTTCCTGAAATCTTCACTCCGGCCTTCGGCCATCAAGTGGATGGGGATGCCGGAAGTATTGGAAGTGACCAGTGAGCCCTGGGCGCGGTATTTTTCCACTTTCTCGTACACCTGCTTTTTGATGTCGAGGCGTTCCACCACCACTTCAATAATCCACTCACAATCTTTTATTTTCGGGAAATCGTCGTCGAAATTGCCAACAGTGATGCGGCTGGCGTAATTGTTATCGTAAAAAGGAGCTGGCTTGGCTTTGAGGCCATTGGCCAAAGAATCGGAGGCAATTTTATTGCGTGGGCCTTCAGCAGAGGCCAGGTCGAGCATTAAAACTTCAAGTCCGCAGCCAGCAAGTTGAGCTGCAATACCGGTGCCCATAAGGCCTGAGCCGAGTACGGCTACTTTGCGTATGTGTTTGTTGAGCATATTGATTAGCGAAAATTTGCTCGCAAAGATATTAAAAATTGGGGTTTCGGATTTCAAGGTTTCAGGATTCAGCAAGTCGTCCCGATTTCCTCAAGAAAACCGGGACAACTTACTTAAACATAATGCGCTGAAGCATTCTTATTGGCACACCCTGTTGTCATGATCTTCCTTGAAATAAACCATCTTCCCGGCAGCATTGAACTTCCAGATTTGGATAAAATTTGCCGTACAAGTTTTGCCGGTTCCGAAGTCCGTGAAAATCAGGTTGCCATTTACCGTTACGACATCGCCCGATTCATAAAAATCTACCGGATTGATCGCTGTTGGCTGGCCTTTGCCAGAAAGGTCGCCC
>CAYVPM010000617.1:0-3358 GCA_964453475.1 uncultured Saprospiraceae bacterium
TCCATGGCTCTTATCAAAGCCGCCCTGCCTTTGATACGGGTGGCGGCGGTGGCGGCGGTCGGCACGGCGGTGGCGGCGGCGGAGGTTGGGGCGGCGGCCCTACCAATTCAGCGCAAGGGTATTCCATTCCGGTTTGGTACGTGGATGCATCCCTCAGGAAGGATTTCTGGAAAAAAAAGGGCAGCCTGACGCTGAATATCCAAGACATTTTCCGTTCCAGAAAGACGGGTTCATTCACAGCAGCGGAACTGTTTGAGCAAGAAACCTGGCGCCGCAGGGACCCTCAGTTGTACCGCCTCACCTTCTCTTACCGTTTCGGCAAATTTGACGTGTCGTTGTTCCGCCGGAAAAATACCCGGATTGAGACTGATGGCGTTGAAGGCGGGTTTTAGGGCTATAATTGCAGCATAAAATCCGTCAGATTGGCATCGTTGGGCAAGTTCAACTTTTTGCGCAGACGGTAGCGGCTTGCCTCAACGCCCCGAACGGAAATATTCATGAGCGGCGCTATTTCTTTGGTGGAAAGGTTCATGCGCAGGTAGGCGCAGAGCTTGTAGTCGTTGCTGCCGAGTTGCGGGTGTGTTTCCTGGAGCCGTTTTAAAAAATCTACGTGCACCTGATCGAAATGAAAGGCAAAGTGTTGCCAATCTTCATCCAGTTGTGCATCGAAGTTCAGAATATTCAGCAGTTGCTGGATATCTTTTTTCACGGGCGTGCCACTGGCTTTGTTCAGGATTTTATTCAAATTTTCTTGCACGGTCAACAGCATTTCGCCTTTTTGAACCAGGTGCATCGTGGCCATGGCCAGCTCCTGGTTGTTGAACCGAATCTCTGCTTCCAGTTTTTCGTTCTGAATTTCCGTAACCGCTGCTTTTGAAAGCTCTACTTCGCGTTGCTGTGCCGCTTCTTTTTCCTGGTGTTTTGCCGTTAGCTGTACTTTTTCACGTTCGAATTTTCGCTGTTGTCGCCATAAAAAACTCACAAAAAGACCAACAATTCCCATACCGTACATGATTTTTGCTGCGGTACTTATATACCAGGGCGGACGGATTCGGAAGGAATAGGCCTTTATGCTGCTTACAAGCCCGTCTTTTCGACGCGCCTGAATCATAAACGTATAGTCGCCCGGGCTTAAGTTGGTGAAATTGCGCTTCGATTCATCTGACCATTCCGACCACCCTTGTTCCATCCCTTTCATCCAAAACCGGTATTGCAAAAACGCAGGGGCTTTGTAATCGGTGGCGGAAAATGCAAACCTGAGGTTGTTCATCCCGGCTTCTAATACGGGTATCTGGCTTTCCGTTTGTTCTGGTTGCAAGCCGCGCTCATCGGAAAACCAGCCCCAAAACAGGTTGGAGTCCCGGCTTCCATAAGCGCTGACTTGTGCGATCACCAGGGTCAGTTGGGTGTCGGCGGGGTTGTTGATTGCGGCATCGTAATGAATAAATCCCTGCTCGGTGCCGAACAACAGGTGCTGTTTGTCAATTGGATAAACAAATTCGAATCCACCCACCATTTTTTCTGACAACTCCGGAAAGGCCCGTTTTTTTACCTCCTTATTGATGCCTAAATCCTTGACCTCCAATACGCCTGTTTCTGTTTCGGAAACATACCAGATGTTGCCGCTTAAATCTTCCTTTAAGTATCGGATGCGGCCAACAGGGCCTAAATATTGATTAAAATTATCGTCAGGTTGAAAGGTTCCTGTCCCGTCATCATAGCGCAGCACACCTTTTTCGGTTGCAATTACTGCCTTGCTGGCTATGACAAATACAAAATTGTTGAGGTCGGATGGGAGGCCGTTTTTCCCATTGAAAAACTGAATGTCCAATTTGCCTGTAGTCGAATCCGACCACCTGATTCGGTACAAGCCCCTGTATGGGTGTGAAATCCAAACTGCTCCACTGCCATCCTTCGCCATGATGCGGCATGACTCCTCTATCCCGTCCAGCTTTTGGTCGAATGCCCAGGCGTTCCCGGTTTTTCGGAACAAAACCAAACCACTGTAGGTGCCCCCCAGCATGTATTCCGCATTTAATTGAACAAATGTCCAGGCGCCTGTTTCGGAGAAAATCGGAACAGGGGCTCCCCTATCGAGGCGGAAAGCGCCTTCATGGTGGCCGAGCAGCAAGTTTCCTTCTAGTTCTTGTAAAGCCCATACCTGGCCGTCGGTTGCTTTGATTTTTTGAAAAAAGGGCCCTTTTTCTGGGTCATAAAAATAAAGCATGGGCGCGCGGTACACTCCGTTGGATACGCCCAGGTACAATTGATCCTGAAAAACGCTGGCAGCATATCCGGTACCTTGAAGGTCACCATCGGGAATAATGCTTTGAAAAGGGGCATCCAGCACAACACAATCAATGCCATTGTCCAAGCCCAGCCAGACATTGCCGGCCCTGTCGTTGAATGTACTCAGGATGTTGTTGTTTTGGATGCCGTTTTTTTTGGTAAGGTGCAAGGTGATGCGCCTTTTTTGGTCGAGCACAATAAAGCCATCCAGGGAGGTTCCGATTGCAATCTGGGCATTGGGCAGCAGTACGGCAGTGTATATTCTTTTTTCCCGGAATAAGGCATCATGCCGGGTTGCCCAGCTTCCCGATTGTGTGCCGGCACAATAAAAAAAGCCGTTTTTCAAGGAACTGAAAAGAACGGTGTCACCTGCCCAGGGGATTGCGCCAGTAAGTGGACTGAGCAAGGCTGGGATTTGCATGTGCGCCAGGAAGATGTCGTTTTTGTAGATTAACAGCTCCCTGAAGTTTTTCTGCACCAGCAATCCTGTTTTCGTGGTAAACATGGCCGTAAGCTCCCCGCCCGGCTCGTGAATTTTCATGGATGTCCCGTTGTATTGAAAGATCACCTTGTTGGTACGGAAAAAGACCTCCTTTCCCATGAACTGTATATCCCAGACATCTTCGAAATTTCGGGCTGTCTGGGGGAGCATCCCAATCAGGGAGTGGTATTGCAAGGCTCCTCCCCTATCCGGAAAAAAATAACCGAGCTCGCTTTGAGCGCCTACAAAGATGCGTCCATCACCATCGATCGCCACTGAGCGCACCACGGTTTTGTTGGCTACCGGGAAACAGTCCCAGTGCTGGCCGTCATACTGGAGCAGTCCTTCGTTGTTCGCCCAATACAGCACGCCACGACGATCCTGGGCAGCATCCCAATTTTGTGTACCTGCAAGGTAGTCCCGTTTTGAAAAATTCCAGACGGGTGGTATGCCCAGGTTCATGTTTTGGCCCAACAGGCCGGACCCATATAAGCACAAAAAAAGCGCAATAATGCTGCGGTAAGGGGAGAAATTGTTTGGCTCTTTCATAAGAAACGCTTCGTCAAACTTGGGTTTGCCTGGCGAATG
>CAYVPM010000618.1:0-3357 GCA_964453475.1 uncultured Saprospiraceae bacterium
GGTGGACTTGCCTCGACAAGTAAATATCCCCGAGCGCTCACCCTGGGTTACACTCTATATCAGCGGCGGTAAAAAGGACAAACTCAGTAAAATTGACATCGTTGGATTCTTTTCCAAAGTTGGGAACCTGGAAAAAGACGATATCGGAAAAATTGAGATCATGGATTTTATGTCCTTCGTGGCGGTCAAAAAAAACGTTTCTTCCGCTTTGCTGAAGGCTGTTCAGGGCGAAAAAATGAAAGGCAAGAAGTACAAGATCGTGATAACGAATTAACGTCTTTGGCGGTCATTAAATCGATACCGCAGGCCCCAGTGTACCATAGCGCCGTTGCCAAGGTAAGCTGCCAAGCTACCGCTGAGGCCGCTTTTGCCAAACGGGTAGCCACCGGAAAAATGCCACATGAATTCCTGATTGCTGATCGCTGCAAACCCAAACCGCAAAAATTTGCTTCCGCTATGATCCTTGAAGCCCCAGTTCACAAGGCCGATGGAAACCACCGGCTCGTTCGAAAAGCCAAATGTCGGCTCATCGAACGCCCTTATGTCAAAGGAATATTTGTGAACAGGCCCAAAGCGGATGGAAGCCGAGGGCACAAAACTGGTTTCCTTGAGCCCGCTCTCTAACCTTTTTTCCCTGCTGAACCCGCCAAGAGAGAACCCAATCCAATCAAAAGAGACTTTGCCGTACAATCCAAAGGAAGAATAACGGTAGTCAAATTCAGGGAGATAGGCGTCCTGCGGGTGCGATTTTCCGAAAGCGCCCCTGAGTCCGGCTTTTAAATTCAAGTTATTGCGTTGCCAATTGGAGCTGATTTCCAGGCCACCTGAGCCATAATTTATTTTATCTCGGTCGACCACGTTGCCGCCACAGTCGCGGGTAATATTTTGATAGTTGCCCAAGGCTCCGCCTGTGCCAACTTCCAACCATTGACGCTTTATGATTGTCGGCGCTATGGAGTCTAAAGGTGTGACAATCAGGGCTAAAGTAGTTGCTGAAAGCATGATGGTAGGTGCCAGTACTTTCTGCCCTGACAAGTGTGCACGCCACAGCAATTGTCCCAAAACGTAAATGGCCGGCAAACAGGACAGCAGGATAGCCACAGTCTCGTCGAGGCTTAATACCTCCTGCAACAGCAGTACGCCCAGGGCGATGCAGCCAATCACCATTGCCTGCTGTTTGACAGAAGCGGAGGTATGGTGATTGCCCGCCCGGGCTTTTCCAAATTGAATCAAAAGAAACCCTGCGACCCCAATTGCTGCAATGAAAAGACAGGCCCACTGCGCCATTTTCAGCCCTTCCCACATCACCCCGAATTGCCCCCTGTTCGTGGCAATATCCCTGAAAAATTCGATCCCAAAACGCTGCAAGGTGAGCAAAGCCAGGCCCAAAAAACCGAGTGCCCCTGGTCGGGTTATCGTTTTTCTGCTGTGCCACAACAAGCAGAATATAAGCAGATTGCCAATGATCAATATTGCCTGGATGGGGTAAACGGGCAGGCTGGAACTGGCATCCGATGCCAACAACCCGGCATTCACCTGCTGGGTAAATGCCGGCGAGCCGGGGCCGTAACAGATGCCGTGAGCCGCACCCGTTGGCACACCAAAACAGCAGCCCGCGTACAAACAGCCAATGCGGACAATGATGCCTGCCAGCGGCAAGCCTAACACGATCGCATCGGCGATGTGAAAAGAAATGCGCCACCAGCGGCGCAAGGCCACAAAAACCACCATGGCCAGCAACATGCCGCCCATCACTGTTTTGCCTGGCAGCACGGGCAAGCCGCCGCCGATCAATACCTGGTACCAATCAGCTGAGGTCAAGGCGCCTGCGCGCGAGCCCAGCACCAGCGCAGCATTGACTACCGCCCAAACGCTCAGAAAAATGGCGATGGGGATATGCCGTTCTTTGGCAAATTTCCATTGAAAAACCAGGGCCAGCACCGGAGCGAGCATCAACCCTAGGTTCCAGACCACAGCAGCCTGGAAGTCGCTGGGAGCGATGGTAAACTGTCCGTAATGAAAGAGCAACAACCCAGGAAGGGCTAACAGGGAGTAAGCAGCCGTTTTCATATTGTTTGATTTTGGATCAAATTTGGAATAATATTAGCTGCAATGTACCTACTATTTCAAAAAAACAACCTAAACGAGACGCCCAAATGCATCCGGACAGCCTTTCAACAAGGCTTTCAGTTAAAAGCCCAGCCAATACTCATCCCAACCAAAATATCTAAGGTCCAAAACGAGCCGGGCGTCCGCCCCAGGTCAAACCATTCAGACTCGGTTCTGAGCTCGGCATCGGGCGGAAGGCTAGGGTAAGAAACCCTGGAATGGCGGGCGCCAAAGGCCAAGGAAGGGTCGAAAACAAAGCGCTTATATTTGCCGGAATACAACTGTGCGCCAAACCGGAAGGCTGCTCCCCAGGTATGCACCTGACGCAGTTGCAGCGAAGTTTCCCGGTATTGCTGCCCTTGCCGGAACATGCGGACAAAGCGCTCGTTCTGGATGTAGTTGTATTTGAGCGCCAGCCCTATATAAATATCTTGTTGCGTTGCTATATCCAGGTAATATTTGATCGTCGGCTTAACCTTGATGCCCTTGTAGGTTTCGCCGACATATTGGGCATATGTTTCCGAATCGAGCAACACCCCAAGCCCCATTTCAAGCCCCCAGCGCCGTTTTATGGGTATATCTGCCAACAGATCGGCCGACAATTGGACGGAGTTTATGAGGTTTAGCGGTGCTACCTTCAGCGTAAACGGAAGTGCTTTCAGCGCTGGTTTCACGCTGGTTTCCTGGGCAAGCGAAGCCCAGGGCAAAAGGGCGATCAAGAATATGACGGCACGCACGGAGAAGTCTGGTTTGAAGGTTATTCGCATCCGGCTATTTTGAAATCGACCCGACTTTCCTGATTTTGGAAACATCGCTAATATCGAATATCTGGAAATCTGTTTTGCTGGAAACGATCATCCTTTGCCCGTCCACGATCAGGTCAATCGGGTCGGTGAGCGGCAGGGAATAATCGGTAAAGCTAACCATAAGCGGATTGCTGATGTCCAGTACCCACAAGGTATCGTTGCCTTCATCGCAGACAAACAAATGGTTACCACTATAGCCCAAGCCATTGGGCAACCCCAAGGGGTAAATGCCCACAGCGGCAGGGGCTGTTTTATCCGTCACGTCGTACACCACCAAAGCGCTTTCGGCAGAAACCCTGCCACACAAATCTTCAATGACTTTGATGGTGGAATAGGCATAATTGCCCTTCACCACTACGGGGTCGCAACCATTGAACCCAAGGATTTCAAGCCTGTCAGACTTCGACAATATTTTTGGTGCTGCGGGGTTGCTGATATCCAG
>CAYVPM010000619.1:0-3355 GCA_964453475.1 uncultured Saprospiraceae bacterium
TAAACGCCCGGTTAAATGTTGTCTTGCTCGAAAAACCGCAGTCCATACCAAGCGCCTCGAGGGAGAGGTGGCGGTGTTTCCCATCAGACAATCGCCGCTTGGCTTCTTCGATGCGGTAGCCATTGACGAAGTCGTTGAAATTCAAGCCAACAGCTTCGTTCAGAATTTGAGAGAGGTGGTGCGAAGGTATCCCAAGCTGCTGTGCCAGGCCGCTGATTTTAAGTTCGGCATCGAGGAAGGGCTGTTCCGTTTCCATTAGTTTTATCAAGTTGGATTTGCCGCGCTCCAATTTTTCCGCATCAAGCGGGGAGCTGCGATACTTACCGTTTTGGGGTGTTTCGGGCAATATTTTCGGAAAATTTTCCACCCGTCCCAAGGCATGGTAACCGACCAGGTGCACAGACAGTGCCACTAGTGCCGCCAGTAAATATTCCATGTTGAAGGCCGGGATTAATAACAAGTTGGCGCCGATTTTTATGCCTAAATCTAGCAGGAGCAGGAGTCCAAAAAACGCGCAAAAACGGCGGCACCACCGCGCTTTATCCTGGTTTTCAAGTACAATTGTTTCCGATTCCGCTTTTTTTGAAAAAAGCCAAGCTGATATGACGTATCCGAGCAATACATAAATATGAATATTCCCTTTTAAAATACCGCCGAGGGCATAAACAGAAGCAGGGTCTAGCAGGTACTCGATTATGGCCTTTTTACGCGCCGTTTCCATAAAAAATACGGGACGCATTTCATACCATCCGTACAAGAACGGCAACAAATGCAGCCAGTGGAATTGGCGAAGCCTGAACCCTGGCGCCAACGACTGTTTCACAAAAAGATAGAAAGCAGGACCGGCCAGATAAATGAACGGGAAAAATAAGCCTAATAAATTTGGCCATTCCCGGATGATGCCCGTTAGGAAGAGCAGGTAATTGAGCAGGTAGGCCGATACCGCCACCAGCGCAACACCGAGCATTTGGTTCCTTTTTTTTCCAAAAAACAACAGGCAGAGATAGGCGCCATGCAGGGCAGCAGCGCCAAGGGCAAAGGTCAGGAGTATCTGTATGGGTGATTGTGGCATGATTTACCAAATCTTGTTGGTGCATTTAATAAAATGGGACTCCGAATGCTGCTGCAGGCTGCAAATTTGCACAAAAGTAACGGCTATGAATTTTATAAAGCAACACTTATTCATACTTTCGGCATTTGTCCATTTTGCTTCGTTGAACGCCCAAACCCCTGCTTGGGTGCTGGCAGATTGGAAACACCAAGCTGCCGGAAGCGGCACTTGGTTGACCGATAACAGCGCCTACAAAAGCGCCGACGAGCCATTTGACCAATACGGTCTACAATGGTCGCTAGGTTCGGGCCAAACCTGCCTTCGGGGAAGACTGTTTGGAAAAACAGATGGCAAAGAAGTGGCCTCATTCTGGGAGTTTTTCCTTTTTTGGGATCCTGAAAAAGGCCAAACCCGCATCATTCAGATCGGCGGCGACGGCACGGTAGGGGAGGGCTGGATATGGATGGCGCCAGATGGCATTATCAAGTCGGAGCAGCGATTCACCCGCCCCGGCGGCGCGCATTGGGACAGTGGACACGAAGAAACTGCCATCGGTGAAAATGAGCGCATTACACAGTCGTTCGACATCATCGAGGGACTGTGGACAGCCCGCCGAAAATATGTTTGGAAAAGGGGAAATTAGTGGTCGTCTGGCGACAGGAAGCAGACACTTGGAAAATCCATCGGGAAATCTGGACCGCGGCCCGCTCGTCGGCGAAAACCACATTTCTAAAACCCTCGGCGGCAAGGTCATCTTTGAGCATTGGGCGGACTGCACTGGCACAGAAGGACAGAGTTTCACCCTGTTCGAATGGATTCGTGAGGCTTATTCCCAGACAGGGTGAAACACTTAATTTTGAAATTATAAACGCAATGCTAAAACATCTCGGCCTACTCCTGTTACTGTCACCAAGCCTGCTTTTTTCCCAGGAAAAAAGCGGTGAATTGCGGCAATCCTACCTTGCCCATATTGCAGCAGCTAACGCTGCCATGCGCCTGAACGAGCCCCTTGAAATGCAGCGATGGCTCAAGGCTGCCCCCGTGTCGGAGCGGGGTTGGGAATGGCAATTTTTACAAAATGACAGCGATGCCAGCATCGAAGCCTACCAGGTGGAGGGGGAAAAGCCTGTGAACCTTTCCCTCAGCCCCGATGGACAAACCTTCGCTTTGCCTATGCCCGATGGCTCGGTAGAACTCCGGGATAGCCGAACCTTCAACT
The DNA here is from genome assembly GCA_964453475.1 of uncultured Saprospiraceae bacterium. Classification (GTDB taxonomy): domain Bacteria; phylum Bacteroidota; class Bacteroidia; order Chitinophagales; family Saprospiraceae; genus M3007. The sequence goes on from CAYVPM010000619.1 coordinate 2,271, forward strand.
TGAAAATGAAGCTGAAAGGCCACCGGAAAGTGACCTATGCTGCGGCTTTCAATGCAACATCCGGCCAGCTTGCGACATGCTCCCGTGACTCCAGCATCCGGCTCTGGGATTTGAAAACGGGCGCCGAAATCTGGTCAGTACCTTCTGGCGGTCAGAGCTTGGCGGTACTAGCTTCCTCGGCTGACGGCGGCCAATTGGCCTTTGGTTCCTGGTTCAGGACGGCGGAGCGCGGCGTTGTTGGTTTGTTGCGCTTACTCGACGCCCGCACGGGTGCGGAGCTTTGGCGCACTGAATTTGGCGTGAAACCAATCCTTGGTCTCGCATTCAGTGCCAATGGCAATCGCCTGGCCGCAGGGAATTGGGATGGACAGGTAGGTATTTGGGATTTAGAAAAACCAAACGAAACGCCCCTCGTGCTCGATTACACGGGCTGTCGCGGCTACACCGCCATTGACGACCTCGCTTTTTCGCCCGATGGGGCGGTGGTGGTTTCGGCCACCAAATGCGGCGAACCAAGGCTTTGGGATGCCGCATCGGGTAAGTTATTAACGGACCTGCGCGGTCACCGTCAAGCCGTCATGGCGGTAGCGTTCAGCCAGGATGGGCGATATGTTTTCACGGGTGGTGACGAGGGCGTGCTCCATACCTGGGACGCTGCAACGGGAAATTTTTTGGCAAAACAATTCGGCCATGCCGGACGAATTACGCGCATTGTTACTGCGCCAGACAACAAGGAGCTGTTTACGCTTTCCGATGACAAAACCATCCGCCGATGGAAGGTTCGCGCCGGGTTGGTTTTTGATGACCCAAGGGGTCGGGGTAAGGCGACCTATGCCTTTGACCTGAGCGCCGACGGCAAAACGCTCGCCTTTGGTGGTCCGGATGGACATGTTTCCCGCTGGAACCTTGGCGACGGCGCCTTGATAAACCTGGTAAAATGTTTTGACGATGCACCCAATGCGCTGGCTTTCAGCCCTGATGGCCGCCGTTTCGTGGCGGTGAACTGGAGCAAAACGGCAAAAATTTGGGACGCTGCCACTGGAAATGCCCTCCAAGAATTGGAAGGGGTACTGGAAGGCGGCAGC
>CAYVPM010000620.1:0-3352 GCA_964453475.1 uncultured Saprospiraceae bacterium
TAGGTAGCACCGCGTTCACGCGGTCGGGACGAGAGCCTTCAGGCTCGCGAAACCCCAAAAGGAAGGATACCGAACCAATCACAGTATTTCCTCAAACGCGCTTTAAAAGGTCGTTGCGCTCGATTGGTTTTGACTTATTGCACAAGGGTTGCGTCATATACACGGGCCTGAAGGCCCGTTTCCGGACCGCGTAAACGCGGTTCTACCTATAAGTGCCCACCGGGGGGAATTAAAACCTGCCCTGCGGATGCGATAACTTTTGCCTCGTTGCCGTATCTCAGATGGCTGCCCCGGCCGCAGAAAATGATGCGGGCAGGCAGGGAAGCATGCAGTTATTTTTCCAGCGAAATCCAACCACTGGACGGAATCGGTTCCGTATTCAAGGCAAGTTCTACGGCATATTTCGCTAAAAGGCGGGTGGTATCCAATACGGGTAGGGGAGAATTGGAGGCATTGATAATCAAAGGAATTTCCGTGCATCCAAGAATCACACATTCCGCACCTTGCTGTTGGAGTTCCAAAATGGCCTCCTGGAAAATCTGTATTGTCTGCTCCAAAAATATGCCCTGGCAAAGCTCCTCAAATATGGCGTTGTCAATTTGATGCCTGTAAGATTCTGATGGTATCAATTTGTTCAGGTTCAGGCTGCTCAGGGCAGTTGAATAAACTGGTCCCGTCATTGTCCATTTTGTACCCAACAGTCCCACATTGCGCCAGCCATTTTTTATGATTTCCTGGCAAATCACAGATGCGATATGAAGGCCCGGTATGGGCAAAGTATCAATAATTTTTTCAAGTACAATATGCGCGGTATTGTCAGGGCAGATAAAAAAATCAGCGCCGGCTTTGGCTACCTGATTGATCCCGGTCTGCAAATGTTGGGCGATTTCGTCGTAATTATTAGCTTCCCAAGCTTCCATGCTCAATCCCATTGGCACGGCACTTAACAGGATGTTTGGATGATAATGGGGGCCCAGGCGGACGGCCCCCTCCCTGCAAGCACTGAGAAAACACAGGGCGCCTCCTTCGTAACTGTGCGCACAAATACCGATATTCTTGCCGATTTCCATGTTGCTGTTGACTTTACAAAAAGTGAATATTCCCAGTTGCACACAACAGCACTGAGGTGTATTAAGGTCATTCCATCGGTGATCGCTACATGTCTGTATGCCAAGCGCTCAAAATGCCGCCCATCAACCCAAAGGAAACAATCCAGTACCCGGCGTGTACCAGTGCATATTGGAAGCCCTTGCCCTCAAACAGTGAATGTACCAAGAAAACGGGCAGAATCGCCATTGCTCCGAGTACAAGCCCGTGCCGCATCCCATGCGTAAAATATTGAAATTCAGGTTCACCGGCATGGTTCACGACTTTATCCAAATAGAAAGCAGCAAGCACCGAAACCAAAAGGGAAACGAAGTAAACCATCGGTGCATGGCCGGGCTTTGGGGTTTCATTTTTAGGGTTTTGATAAATCTGCCCGAACAGTTTAGGATTGTACCAAACAGCTCCGATGGCAAGCGGAATGAGGGAAGCGACAGCGACTGCCAAATAGTTGGTTTCCATAAATTTTATATTTATTCAGGGCAAAAATCGCTCACGATTTCGAGAAAAATGAAAAATTTTGTGTTAAACATTAATATGTATTCAAAGTCAAAAGCATCAAAAAGAATCCAATGAAGCATTTCAACAAAAGCATTTTTTTTCTGGCCGCTACCGTTCTCATTTCCACGGTGGGTTTTTCCCAAAGTTTTTCCCCGCAAACCGAAGCCCGACTGCAATCGAAATTGGACAGCTTGCAAGCAGCTATGGGCGTACAGGGCATTTCGGCGTGCGTTTTTTACCCAAATCAGGGTTTTTGGAAAGGGGTAAGTGGTTTTTCGCACGCCGCCGTACCGATTGTCCCGGAAATGCGCTTCGGCATTGCGAGCAACTCCAAACTTTTTACGGCAGTCGCCCTGCTCAAAGCGCAGGAACTCGGCCTGATTTCGCTCGACGATTCCCTGTCGAAATGGCTTCCTCCCATGCCAAACATCGCCCCGGAAATCAGCCTCCGCCAATTGCTCAACCACACAAGCGGCGTTTTCGACATCACTAATATCCCCGGGTACGCCGACTCCATTCTGAACGACCCGAACCGCATTTTCCAGCCCGAAGAAGTGGTGGGCTGGGTGCAAGCGCCGCTGTTTCCGCCGGGCACGGGGTGGAGTTATTCCAATACCAATTACCATTTGGCGGGCATGGTTTTCGAAGCGGCGGCGGGCATTCCGCTCGAAAAATTCCTGCGGGACAATATCCTTTTGCCAAATGGACTAAACGCCACTTTTTTCCCGATTTTTGACAGTATTTCCGGCACTGTCGCCCGCCCCTGGCAAAACAACTTGTCCATTTTCAACATACCCCGCACTTCGCTCGAAACCGCAGCCTGGGCAGCCGGAGCTATGTACTCGACCGCCGAAGACATGAATCGATGGTATCAACAACTGCTTGGCGGGCAAATTCTTTCTGCTTCGTCGCGCGCCGAAATGCTTGGTTTTACGGGTACGGCAAACTATGGCCTCGGTATACAAAGTATTGCTATTCAAGGGCGTATGTGCTATGTCCACGGCGGGAACATTCGCGGCTATCGTTCTTTTATGTTGTTCGATGTGGAAACGGACGCCGTAATTTCGGTGCTTGTGAACGAATCGCCCGCCCCCGCCCCGCTACTTGCCGAAGCCTTGTTGTTGTGCATCGTCGAGGAAATCTCGAGCCTTTCGACGACGGAAAAGGACGCACTTGGAGCTACCCTCAAAATTTTCCCCAATCCGACCAGCGGCTTTGTAAAAATCGACGCCCCGGACGGTTTTGAAATCGGAGAGGTTCGGGTTCTTGATGCTTTCGGGCGTTTGGTTTTGGTTTCAAAAAATGCGGAAATTGACCTGGCGGACTGCCCGGAAGGGATGTATTTTTTGAAAATAAGCGGTAAAAATGGGAGCGTTACAGGTCAAACCATTCAAAAATGGACAAATTAATTATGCCAAATGGTAGCCTTCGCTTCGCCACGCTTTCCGACTGAAGAGCGGTTTATGAATGGAGTCGCCAAAGCGACATGGGCGCCGGCGCGATGGTGCATAATTTTTCACCACATCGCGCACATAGTGCACATATTTTTTTGGGCTTTGCGATCTATGTGATCTATGTGCGCTATGTGGTAAAGGGCCGAGCGGGTGCCAACAAAGGCCCCACCGATTGGGGGTTGTGCCAAAAGGGGCAGAATTGAAAATGTCGCCAAACTTTAATCGATTTTCTTGGCCAAGACCTTCCAGGTTTTCAAAACCTATGGTATGTACATAAGTTCATTGACGTCAAG
>CAYVPM010000621.1:0-3351 GCA_964453475.1 uncultured Saprospiraceae bacterium
GTGGTCGCCTGCGCGGCAGATGCAGGGGATAGTGTGACGCCAAATCCTTTCAGCACATAGGAGGTAAATCCAGAGCAATCAAATCCAGTGGAGGGGCTTTGACCGGCGTATTTGTAGGGTACTCCAACGAATTTGGCGCCGAAATCAGCGATTTCAAGACGCATTTTCATGCTGCTGCTAACGCCGGAATTCGCTCCGGCGCCTTTGCTGTTGCTGGAACTTGAGGAATTCACAGAGCTTGAGGTTGATTTGAATGCAGAACAAGCGCTCAAGGAAACAATGGATGCGGTGGCGAGGAAAAGGCGTAGGTAAGCCGTCATGGTGTATTACGTTTAGTTCACAGGTATAAACCCCACGAGGTTCAGCTTTAATACGGAATTGGAAGTATTTTTGATTTGTTTAACCACCTTGATTGAGGCTTACAATCCCATCGCTTCCAAAAATTTTTGACTGTCGGGCTTCACGTTCGAGCCAAAAAAGTGGGTAAGCCTGCCATTTTCATCGACCACGTATTTGCAGAAATTCCAGATGGGCACTTTGTTGTTCCATCCATTTTGGCCGGGATCGCTCAGCCATTTATACAAGGGCGCCTGTGCTTCCCCTTTAACAGAAACCTTTTCAAACATGGGAAAAGTGACGCCGTAATTTTTCTGGCAAAAGCTGCCGATTTCTGCCGCGTCGCCGGGTTCCTGTTCTCCGAAATCATTGCAAGGAAACCCCAAAACCACTACAAATTCCTTGTTTTCTTCATAAAACTTTTGCCAATCTGCATACTGTGGTGTGAAGCCACATTCAGAGGCTACATTGAGCAGGATGATCTTTTTTCCCTTGAACTGCTCCAAGGGGACAGACTTGCCATCAAGGGCATTAAGGGAGAATTGAAAAATTGAACTCAAAGGGGCAGTCGTGTCTGTTGCAATATTTTCCATAGGGCGGATGAGCATTTTGTTGGATTGGATGGGGCATGTTGAATGAAGGGCAATTACCCCGAAGAAAAAGAGCAAAAATGCGGGAATCCAATACATGTTTTTCATGCGCAAGAGAACAAGCGCAGTCCAATAAGGTTCAGCAACAGCCTTGCTCACTCTCGCCGCAAAGCTTCAACTGGGTCAAGCTTGGCTGCTTTTATGGCTGGGAAGGTGCCAAAAATCATCCCGATCAAAATGGCCACTGTACAAATGATGAAAAATGTGTTCCAGGTAAGCACTGCATTGAAGGGTACATCTGCGAAATAGCGAATAATGGGAATAGCTGCCATGGCAAATGCTGCGCCAAGAACTAATCCGATTAAACTACCAAATGCCGAAACCGTGATGGATTCTGCCAGGAAAAGGCGGCGAATATCGCCTTTTTTGGCGCCTACAGCTTTTCGCAAGCCTATCTCTGCCGTTCGTTCGGTAACGGATATAAGGAGAACGTTCATCACACCGACCCCGCCAACGACAACCGACAGACCGATGATCATTCCCATGATTATGCGGAAAATGGTGAATCCCATGGTAGCTTTCTCAATCCAAAAATCCTGGCTTTGTACTAGAAAATCATCGTTATCAGGGCCAAATTCGGTTTTTATCCAGGCTTCTACCTGGGTTTTTACCAAGGGGACATCCTCGGTTTTTGCCACCTCGAGCAGCATTCTTGGGGGCGAACGCTGGAGGTCGTTTAAGCTAAGCAAGGAAACCGGGATGCAAGCGACAGGTGGGGTGTCTTCCTTTTGGGATTTGACGACACCTATGATGCGCAGTTCGTTGCCAAAGGCGGAAAAGGTTCGGCCGATGGCCTGATCAAACTCGTCGGAACCCGCGATGAGCTTGGCCAACTGGCTATTGATTACGGTTACTTTCTCTCGTCCACTAAAGGCAGTAGCGGAAAAGTTTTGTCCGTGGGTAATGGCAGTATCGCCCCAGGGCGCCTCCGCAGCACAGCGCAACATGGCGCCGATGGTGCTGTCTTTCCCGGACACGCTTATTTCCCGGTTGTACCTGTTGTCAAGATTGGCATTTTTTACCAATGGCACATTTGCCCGCAAGCGTACATATCTTTCGTAATCAATTACTTGGAAAGTATCTTTTCGAACCGACAGGTGGTTGATGACTTTTTCTGTTTCTGTCGAAACGGCCACTGCATTCACACTGGTATTCGAGGCAATTTGGTCGCGGGCAAATTTCTCCAGTCCATCGATGAGTGAAAAAGTGGCAACCAGTGCGGCTACCCCGATGACAATACCCAACACCGAGAGAAACGTGTGGAACAGATTGGTGCGGATGTTTTGAAGGGCGAGGCCGAAGGATTGCAATGTATTGCGCAGCATATTGTATCTTGATTTGCTGTGCTAAGAAAGCATTGTTGGTGTTGAAAAGCCCCTTGTTTTAGATGAAACTGGCGAATGTGCTGATGTATCGTGTATATCCCACGATGCTCAAATATTTTCGGAGGCCAAGTAAGCCATGATTCCGCCGCTTAAATTATACAGGTTGGGTAAGTTGAATCGATCCTGGAGCTCCTGGATTGCTTTTGCACTTCGAACACCTGTTTGGCAATGGAACACCACTTTTCCATCTTTACTCAAAAGATGTGCATTTGCTGCAATACTATTTAGTGGTATCAATGCTCCGCCGATGTTTCCTAGCTGGTATTCGGCTGGCTCGCGCACATCTATCAACTGAATTTTTTCACCGTTGGCTTGCCAACCTTTAAGTTCCGCTGCGCTTATCTCTTTGATGCTGCTGGCTGGTTTTATTCCGCAAAAATCTTCGTAATCAATTGGTTCTGTAATACTTGGGCTCAAGCCTGTCAATGGGTTGTCATCCCGTGGCTTAATTTTAAAAATGCGCGATTCAAAATCCAGCGCGTCGAAATGGAACAAACGGCCACTCAGCGGCTCGCCGATGCCTGTGATTACTTTGATGACTTCACTCGCCTGCATACTGCCAATTATTCCCGGAAGTACGCCCAACACGCCCCCTTCAGCGCAACTGGGCACTGTTCCCGGTAGCGGTGGCGTGGGGTGGAGGTCGCGGTAGTTTGGACCTTTGTTCCCGTTCTTATTCAGATAGTTAAACACAGATATCTGTCCTTCAAACTGAAATATTGCCCCGAACACAAGTGGCTTGTTCAATAATACACACGCGTCGTTCACCAGGTAGCGGGTAGGGAAATTGTCGCTGCCATCGGCAACGACATCATAATCCTGGATGATTTCAAGCGCATTCTCCGAGCTTAGCCGCGTTTGGTGCAGGACAATGTTGATATGGGGATTGAGCGATTTTATCCGCGCCTTTGCGGCTTCTGTTTTGGGAATGCCCAAATCATCCTCGCCAAACAATACCTGTCGTTGCAGATTACTTTCGT
>CAYVPM010000622.1:0-3351 GCA_964453475.1 uncultured Saprospiraceae bacterium
CTTCTTCCGTTTGCCCGCTGAGGGTGCGCCCCGAAGCATCGGTGATGGTTCCGGAAATGATAACGGGAAGGCGCAGGTTTTTCTCTTCAAACACGTCTTCGATGGCATAAATGGCCGATTTGCAGTTCAATACATCAAAAATGGTTTCCACCAGGATGATGTCTGCGCCGCCATCCACCAAGCCGCGCACTTGTTCGGCATAGGCATTTTTGGCATCGTCGAAAGTCAGGGTGCGGAAGCCGGGGTCGTTGACATCCGGGGAAAGAGAAAGTGTTTTGTTCAAAGGGCCAAGCGCGCCGGCAACGAACCGGGGTTTTTCCGGGTTTTGTGCCGTGAAGGAATCGGCGGCCCTCCGGGCTATTTCAGCAGCGGCCTTGTTCAGGTCGTAGCATACCCCTTGGGGCATGTCAAATTCTGCCTGTGAAATGGCTGTGCCGTTAAAGGTATTGGTTTCAATAATGTCTGCGCCGGCTTCCAGGTAAGCGCGGTGGATGTCTTCGATGATATCGGGTTTTGTGAGACACAGCAAGTCGAAATTGCCTTTAAGGTCGCGGTGGTGCGTTTTGAAGCGCTCAGCGCGAAAATCCTCTTCGGGCAAATTGTAGGATTGCAGGAATACCCCCATCGAGCCGTCGATGATCAGTATACGGGAATTAGCTGCCTGTGTGAGGCTGCCGAAAATATCTTTCGTCACGGGTAAAGTTTTACCCCAAAAGTTTTTGCTTCGGGAATGAATGTAGCCAACTGCAAGTGCAGCCGGATTTAGTTGCAAAAGTAACAGTTCGTTCCAGATTCGGTTTGATGAAAACTAAAATCTGCGGCAAAAACAAAAGATTCTTGGTAATTCAAAAAATGTCATCGTACATTTGCGCCCCGGAAAAGCCCGGTGCTGTCTCTGACAGGGAATCGGGCGAGTTCTCATCTCACTAAAATTTTCAACTACACGAATGGCAGTTAAACTTCGCCTCCAACGCAAAGGCCGCACAAAAGCGCCTTTTTACCACATCGTAGCCGCTGACGCCCGCGCACCGCGCGACGGCCGTTTCATCGAAAAGATCGGCACCTACAACCCCCTTACCGTTCCAGCAACCATCGAGATCAACCGCGACCGCGCCTATTACTGGCTGAATGTTGGTGCACAACCAACCGATACTGTACACGCAATTTTGGGTTTTAAAGGCGTTTTGTACAAAAAGCACCTGCAATTGGGCGTCACCAAAGGCGCCATCACCCAGGAGCAAGCCGACGAAAAACTTGCTGCATGGATTGAGCAAAAAGAGGCGGCGATCGCAAAGCGCCGTGAGCAAACAGCTGAAAAGAAGCGCAAATTTGCCGCTTCAGTAGATGGAAATGCAAAAGCGCGGGTAAAAGCTGCGCCGGCACTACCGGTTATTGAAGAAGCCGAAACAGCTGTAGAAGAGGCCGTAGAAGCGACAGAAGCGTCTGTTGAAGCTGCAGCAGAAGAGGCTGTAGAAACAGTTGAAGCCGCAGTAGAGGCCGAAGCGCCTGCCGCAGAAGAAGCTGTTGCAACAGAAACCGTTGCAGAAGCAGCGCCTGAAACAGAAGCAGCACCAGCCGAAGAGAACGGCGACGAAGCATAAAAATTCTTAAAGAATTATTTTCCAACTTCAGGTGCAATACATTACATTTGCACTCGAAGCGTGTTTTGATGACAAGACCTGGTGAAGCCCTCGTGGTTTCATCGGGTCTTTTTTAAAATCTAACCATACAAACGCTTACAGCAACACACCTTACCGAACAAACTATGCAAGCCTTAGACGAGAAATACTACAATCGCCTGAATGAAATCGCACAAGCCATTCAGGATTCTGAAGACCTCAAACTCTATCTCGAGGAAGAAGAAGACGAGTATTATAACAACCTCCGCCTGGAATTTGAGCCGATGCTTTCGGAACTGCACCACCAGGTAGCATCTGCCAACCCGCTCCAACTGGTCACTTTTGAAAAAATGCTGCTGGAGGAACCGTTTGAAGGCCTGTATTTGCCCCGCGTTTTGGGTTACGCAGTGCTGCGCGGCGAGATAAACGACCAGTACCGTTATGTGCGCCCCAACGACCATTTTAAAGACATCCTGCTGGCCATCTGCAAAAGCGTGCACTTCGACCAGATAAAAAAACGCAGTGGCCAAACCATCACCGTTGGATTTGCCTTAAGCAGCGACATCTGGATCACCAACCTTATGAGCCAGGTAGAGAACAAGCGCATCCGCTATTTCCTGCAGCAACAAAAAAATGACAGGTTCCGGGATCTGAAAGATCGGGAAGAGATTTATACCCGCTATTCCAATCAGCTGCGCAATGAGCAGTACCATTCTGCCAACTTCCCCAGTACGCTGGGAGAAATGAAACCAAATTTCTCGGCGCTGCGCCTTTTCTTGTTAAAGCGTTTTGAGACAGGAAGCGACAACGAGAGCCTCAAAGACAAAGTGAGCGCATTCCTGGACAATAAAGAGTTCCAAGGCACTGAGGAATACGTTGAAATGCTGGCTATGTGCGGCAATTATATCGACCTGGAGCCTGCAGAGCGCCTGGCATTTGCCACGCATTTTGAGCGCGAAAGGCGTTCGTATGCAGAATTTGACGTGCGCTACCTGCGCTTCCTACTTTCCCTCTACGATTCTCCGGGCATCAACTCCAGCCATGATGAGCGCATGATGGCCATCATCGACAAAGCCTGGAAAGACAAGATTTCAGACTATTACCGCATCGCTGAAAAAGTGCACAGCCTTGGCTATGTGCACCCTGAAGCCATTGAAGCCGTCCAGGAGTTCTACCTTGCCCACAAAGGACTGTCGGTGGAGAGCGAATGCCTGCGCAATTTGATCCTGGTTTATTTCACCCGTTTGATGGGCGGCCTGACGGAAAATGAGTACACCGATTATTTTGAGATCACCAAAATTTTTGGCGTGTATATGAAGATATTTGACAATCAGCGCTTCAACCAGGCTGTCGAAAAATTGTCGATGGAATATATCGCCAAACTGATGCACGTGTTTACCGACAATCGCGCCAAGGATTATCAGGACGTGAAAAAATTTGTAGCTACCCAGTTTGTAGAATTTGGCTTCCTGACGGAAAAAGAAGTGGTGGAAATGTTCAAAACCCGCCGCAAACGCCGGAAAACCGAAGATGAATAAAGCTTCGTGGTTGATGGCCTATCGGCTGCTTCCCTGCATTGTTCCCTTTTTTCAGGCAGATGGTCGAAGTAGCCGCACCATGCCGGCCATCGATTTTACTTTTGACCCGATGCCCAGTTTAATGCATCAATTTACTACAGAAACAAGTTCTATATGTCAGTCCTGATATTTTTGATTGTACTATACGTCCTGCT
>CAYVPM010000623.1:0-2097 GCA_964453475.1 uncultured Saprospiraceae bacterium
GTCATTCGACCAATCATAGGTATAAGGGCCTGTTCCGCCGCTTACTGTCAAGTCGATTGAACCAGTTGAAGCGCCGTTGCAAAGAACATTGATCTGTGTTGTGCTAACCAAAAGTTCAGTTGGCTGGGTAACGGTTGCACTTGCTGTGGCAGTGAAACCATTCGCATCTGTAACCGTAACGGTGTAAGTACCGACGGCCAAGCCTGAGAGGTCTTCAGTTGTTGCGCCATTTGACCAAATGAAGGTATAAGGCGCCGTCCCGTTGCTCACCGTCAGGTTTATGGAACCATTGCTGCCTTGGTAGCAGCTTACGTTGACTACAACGGTACTTGTGGTAATGTTTACATAGAAGCCCTGGTCGTATGTCAGGTTAGTTTCATTGGATGCCAACACTTCATTGATGGTCATCAAAGTACCGGTATTGCCATCGCTGTCTTTGGTATCGTCACCGCCCTGATCTTGAGGCGATGCAATATAGTTAGCGCCCGGAGAGGAGAAAGTAACCTTGTAAGTACCTGGTTGCAGGTTCGAGAACAGGTAATTGCCAGTGCCATTGGTCGTAGTGGTCAGGTTTATCGGGCTACCGCTGCCAGTCGTACCCGTGAGGGTTACTGTTTGGTTAGGAATACCGGATTCACCACCATCCTGGATGCCGTCTTTATCGAGATCGTACCATACAAAATCACCGATTGAGGCTGGTTTGTAGAAGCCTGCATCCCAGGTGAGATCGCTTTCACCGGCAATAAGCACCGTATTGATGGTTTGCTGTGTTCCAGGTGCTGCGTCGCTGTCGGTGGCATCATTGCCGCCCTGATCTTGAGGCGTCAAAGTATATCCACCTGGAGTGCCAAAGGTCACATTGTAGGTTCCGGGAACGAGGCCGGAGAACAAGTAAAAACCAGTGGCATTGGTGGTAGTATTCAGCAGGACAACATCACCATCGATATCTGTTCCGTTGAGGGTAACAGGCACGTTCGCGATGCCCGGCTCGCCGCCATCCTGAATGCCATTTCCATTGCTGTCATCCCACACGAAGTTGCCAATTTCGGCGCAACGGTTCGGGTTGACGGTCACAGTTACCTGGTCGTTGTTGCCAACGTTGCCGATAAAGGTTTGAACACCTGTATTCGGGTCAACATACCATACCTCGCCTGCGTCGTTGGCGGTGTTAACGGTAGTTTGATTGATTGGAATGGTGTACATCCACATGAATTCTTCATCGGAGTTGCCATCATTGTTGTTGTCGATGAAATCAAGTATGCAGTTGCCGTTGAGGTCGCCGCCAAACCAGTTCAATCCCTGGCAAGTCATGTTCCCGTTCACATTATTATCCATTACAATGATATTGCGGATTTGAATTCCTGCAATACCGCCAAGCATACGTGTGGTAAGCGTGTACTTCACATTTTCACCAGCACAAATCTCTGTTTTGTTGGCTGTTTTGTCCATGTTGATAAATACGCCCGTGTAGTTTGCAGGGTCATTGTCCGTGACAGGAGGGCCAAACGGCGTATTGTCTGGCAATACTGGTTGGCCAGTAACGGTTGCAACGTTGGTATGAAGCCCTAGCAGTGCCGGAGCTGTAACCGTGCAGGTATGGGAAGCACCCGCTGCCAATGTAGGTATGGTACAAACTGCGCCGTACACATTGTCGTTCACCACGACGTTGGTCATGGTCAGGTTGCTGGTATTCGTCACCACAAAGGTGAATGTCATTGTTGGTGGTGTGTTTGGCACCAAAACGATTACGCCAGGAGCGCTGTCGGCATCGTTTCCATTGACGAATTTTTCAATGTCAATGGTAGCGGAAGGCAGGAAGAATCCAGCGTCCCAAGTCAGATCGCTCTCACCAGAAACCAAAGTTGTGTTAATGGTCTGCTGGGTTCCAGGTGCTGCATCACTGTCTTTGGTGTCATCGCCGCCCTGGTCTTGTAGTGTCAAAAGATAGCCGCCGACAGGCGTGCCAAAGGTCACGTTGTATGTTCCTGGTTGCAGTTCTGAGAAGAGGTACAATCCACTGCCGTTCGTCGTTGTCGTTTGAATTACCGCAACGCCATTGCCTGTAGTACCATTTAGGGTAACAGGAACATTTGCAAA
>CAYVPM010000623.1:2107-3346 GCA_964453475.1 uncultured Saprospiraceae bacterium
CCGCATCTTGGACGCCGTCCAGGTCTAGGTCGTTCCAGACATAGTTACCAAGTTCAGCTTTACGGTAGAAACCAGCGTCCCAAGTCAAGTCTGTTTCGCCTGGAGAGAGTACCGTATTGATGGTCATCAAGGTACCGAATGCAATATCAGAGTCAACGGCATCATTGCCGCCCTGATCTTGAGGCGTAACTGCCCAGATGGTACCCGGGCTGGTAAAGGTCAGCTTGTAGGTACCTGGAACCAAGTTGTTAAATTGATATAAGCCACCACCATCTGTTGTCGTGGTTAATACGACCGGGTTGCCCAATTGATCGGTTCCGGTAAGGGTAACCGTCAAGTTCGGGATGCCTGGTTCGCCGCCATCTTGCAGGCCGTTTGCGTTGGTGTCATCCCAAACAAAGTTGCCGATCGCCGCTGGAGTACAACTTAGTGGAGCATTGTAAGCGTCTACAAGCGTGTGCAGGCAGTTAGCATTAAATTGAGCTGTCACATCTACACCCACAGCGCCATTAGAAGTCAGGCCAGAGATTGTTACGGTTTGGGTTCCAGAGGAGCCCATGCCGATTGTAAGGGTTGAAGACCCGCCTGCGCCGGTAGTAACCGTGATAGAAGTAGTTGGAGCGTTCGTCCAGGTTACTGTTACATTCACGCTGTATTGGTTATTGGCAGGATCGCAAATGCTTGGGATTGCGCTGACAACCTGAATCGTTGGTTGCAGAATGGTTTTGCTGATGGTTGCCGTACAAGCATTAGCGTCCGTTACCGTAACGGTATAAGTGCCAGCAACAACATTGTTCAAATCTTGCGTTGTAGCACCGTTCGTCCAAACATAGGAATATGGTGATACGCCACCTGTTACCGTCAGGTCAATGGAGCCGTCAGACGTTCCTGTGCAAGATGCGTTCACGACCGTGGCACTTAGGTTCAGCGCAGGAGGCTGTGTGATGGTCGCAGAAGTTGTTTTGGTACAACCATTTGCATCCGTTACCGTGACGGTATAGGTGCCGACAGCTAGGCCACTGCGGTCTTCAGTCGTGATGCCGCCGCCCCAGTTATACGTGTATGGCGAAACACCGCCAGATACCGTCAGGTTGATGGAACCAGTGGAGCCTCCAAAACAAAGCACATTGGTTTGGGTTGTTGTCAAAACAAGTGCCGAAGGTTGCGTGATGGTAACACAAGTCGTTGCAGTACATTGGTTTGCATCCGTAACGGTCACACAATAGGTGCCCGCTGCCA
>CAYVPM010000624.1:0-3345 GCA_964453475.1 uncultured Saprospiraceae bacterium
AAAGTTGTACCGAAGTTCAATTTTCATCCGAACTTGCGGCCATGGATATTTTTCAGCTTGCGTCCCTTCTCATCGTGCTCTGCGCCACACTAGCGTACATCAACCACCGTTTCATCAAACTCCCCAGCGTAATCGGGCTTTTGATATTGTCACTTGGCTTATCCACCATGCTGTGGATCAGCAACCACGTATTCCACCTGAAACTGGCGGAAAACCTGGAATATGTGATCGTCCACCTTGATTTCAGCAAAGTGCTGCTGGAGATTATGCTCTGCTTCATGCTGTTCGCCGGATCTTTCCATGCCGATACCGCCGCCATCCGAAAAGAGATGAAGTCAATCGGCATCATGGCTGTACTGGGCACAGTGCTCAAAACCCTCGTGGTCGCTTGCATGCTGTACGAAGTTGCCAAATGGATGGGCATGCCGATGGATTTCATCTATTGTTTGCTGTTTGGCGCTTTGATCGCCCCCACCGACCCCATCGCGGTTTTGGGCATCCTCAACAGAACGAAGGTGCCAGAGCGCATCAAGACCAATATCATCGGGGAATCCCTGTTCAATGACGGCGTTGGCATTGTGGTGTTCTTGACCATCCTCGAAATTGTCGAAAAAGGAACGGATTCTTTTACTGTGGGAGGAATGACCATACTTTTTGTGCGGGAAGCGATAGGCGGCCTGCTATTTGGTGGAGCACTCGGGTATGGCGCCTACCGCTTGTTGAAATCCATAGACGATTACGAAACTGAAATACTCATCACCTTGGGCGTTGTTATGGGCGGCTACGTGCTGGCCAACATGTTGCATGTATCCGGGCCGTTGGCCATGGTGGTAGCGGGGTTGGTTACCGGCGACTCGGGCGCCAGGAAAAAATCCATGAGCCAAACCACGGAAATGTATATGAACCAGTTCTGGGAACTGCTGGATATGGGCTTGAACGCTATTTTGTTCTTGCTGATCGGCCTGCGCCTCGTCGGCCTGGTGTTCAGCGGGGAGCTGGTTTTGTTGGGCATAGTTTCCATTGTAATGATCCAGATAGCGCGGTTTATCACGGTTAAATCGCTTTCCACCATATTCCGCAAATCGATCAAAATGACGCACAAAGAACAAATGATTGTGGTTTGGAGCGGTTTGAAAGGCGGGCTTTCGCTGGCCATGGCGCTTTCGATACCCAATATCCCGGCTAAAGACCCTATCGTCTTCATCACCTATGCCATTGTGCTGTTCTCCATCATTGTACAAGGGCTGACAGTTGGTTGGGTAGCGAAAAGGTACACCGTTTGACCAGTCATGGTCATATTGTGGCACGTATCGTATTCATTGGGCGTTGCCCAAAGTTATTGATACCGCCCTTTCAGGGCTGTTACGCCCATAAGCGTGGAATAGCCCATTAGTTCGCTTTTTTCTGGGAATCTGTACCTTCGGCAGATTCTGCCTGACAGCAATACACATTTTGTGGCTGTTGTCATTTGAAAGGCACAGCCTGGTTGGCCATTATGTGCTGGATTGAGCAGCGAGACAAAGCAGCCTCCTGTTATTTGCCGTTCCGGTACTGCTCCCAGCTGGTTTTTGAATAGTGCTCCTCTGCTGCGAACGTTAGCTCCTTCAGCATGTCGGGAGATTCTTTGTACCCCGGAGAAATCATGATGCGCTCGTATTTTTCATTAAGGTACACCATGGACGGGTAGCCCATTTTGCCGTCGAGTAGTGCGTAGGCCAGGGAGTGCACGCCGCCGCGGCCGGTTTCGCTGGGCACGAACTTGAACACCTCAGAATTGAATTTAATTTCGGCGCGCTGCTCTGCGTCCAGTTTCACAGCGTAGAAATTTTTGTTCACATACACCGCAACAGCAGGATCCATAAAAGTGCCTTTATCCATTTTTTTACACCAGCCGCACCATTCGGTGTACACATCCACCATGATTTTACGGGGCTGTTTCTGGTTCAGCGCAACGGCCTCTTCCCAGGTGATCCATTGGATGCCATCCGTGCCGGCATCTTTGATTGATTTTTGGCTGAAACAAGCGGAGCCCAGCACCGCAGCAAAAAGGAGGGTAAACAATGTCTTTTTCATAAAAAGTGTTTTAATGTGATAATATGATAATTATCAGGCGTTTATGGCAATCCTCGGGGGGTTGCAAGCTAAAAACGAATGTCTGTTTTATTGATTCCTGGCGCCAACAGCGCAAGGGCTGCAAAAGTAATACAGCGTTTTATTCCATTCTGTTAAAAATAATCTAAAAACAGCGTTCAGCTTTCAAACCACCTTGCCCGGATTCAATATCCCCTTTGGGTCAAACACTGCCTTTATCTGCCGCATCAGCCCCAACTCTGTTTCTGAAAAGACAATATCCAGGTAGGGCCGTTGCACCAGGCCGATTCCATGTTCCCCTGAAATGGTGCCGCCGACGCTTTTCACAAACTGAAAAATCTCCCGGATGCCTTTGGGCACTTCCTGGAGCCAGGCTTCTTCCGACAAATGGCCACGCAGGATGTTCACGTGCAGGTTGCCATCGCCTGCATGCCCGTAACACACGGATTCAAAGCCGTATTTGGCGCCCACATCCTTTACTTTTTTCAACAGGCCGGGCAATTCTGCACGGGGTACCACGGTATCTTCTTCTTTATAAATGGAATTTTTCTTTACGGCATGGGCCACGTTGCGCCGCAGTTTCCACAGCGCTGTTTTGGTAGCATCGTCGTCGGCAAAAAATATTTCTCCTGTTTCGTATTGCTGCAACACGGCAGTGATGGTTTCACAATCTGCCATCAGGCTGTCGGCATGGAAGCCATCGAGTTCGATGAGCAAATGGGCGGCATCCTGCGCCAGGATTGGCACAGGTGTCTCACCCACGTAACGCACCGCCCAGTCGATGGCGTTGCGCTCCATGAATTCGAGGCCGCTCGGGGTCACACCTGCTTGAAAAATAGCCGCAACCGCAGCACAGGCGCTTTCGGCAGCGCGGAAGGGTACCAACATGAGCAGGTTCTGGGTGGGGTAAGGCAGTAATTTCAGCACGATTTTGGTGACAACCGCCAAAGTGCCTTCGCTGCCTACCAGCAATTGGGTAAGGTTATATCCCGTGGAATTTTTCAGGGTGTTGGCGCCCGTCCAGATCACCTCGCCGTTGGGCAGCACGGCTTCCAGGTTCAGCACATAATCTTTCACCACGCCGTATTTGACGGCTTTCGGCCCACCGGCATTGGTGCTGATATTGCCGCCGATAAAGGACCAGCCCCGGCTGGAGGGGTCAGGCGGATAAAACAAGCCTTGTGCTTTCAAGGTATCCTGCAAATACTCGGTTATCACGCCCGGCTCCACCGTCACCTGAAAGTTGCGGGTGTC
>CAYVPM010000625.1:0-3340 GCA_964453475.1 uncultured Saprospiraceae bacterium
GGGCCGTCGCAATGCACGTACACCCGCGAGGGTTTGACGCTGCGCAGCCGCTCCAGCACAGCTTGTGCATGGTCTGGCCTGTTAAAAAACAGCAGCAACACCGGCACTTCGCAGGTATATTCTATTTTCGACATCAATTTCAACCTGTTTCAAGCCCTGACAGGGCGAATTTATTATGCTCCGGAAGCGTTCGTGACGCGCTGGTACACAGCCAGATGCGCCGCCACACTTTTCTCCCAACTAAAACCGGCCACGCGTTCTATCCCCGATCGAATCAGCCGCTCCCGAATGGCATCGTCGTCCAGCACCATCTGCACAGACTTGCGCAACTGTTCTCCATTGCCTTCGGTGAAATACAAGGCGGCGTCTCCCCCAACTTCCGGAAGCGAGCTCGCCATATTTAGCACACAGGGGCAGGAACTGGCGAATGCTTCCAAAACAGGCATTCCGAAGCCCTCATAATTGGAAGGAAAGATGAAACAAGCAGCACGCCTGTACAGTTCCGCCAAGTCTGCATCCGTGCGGATATTTGGGTGCAAAACCTTGTTTGTGAGGCCCAACGAATTCATTTGAATGCTTTCTTCTCTGTCAAAGTTTGGCCCGCCCGCACAAACCAGGTACAAGCTTTTGTCGTCCCGCAGCATCTGAGCCAACTGTTCCAGCATCCAGGAAAAGTTTTTATACGCGGCACGTTGGCCAACAAACAACAAAAACCGGTCGGGCAGGTTAAGTGTGTTTTTTGTCCCTGGGGCAAGCGCTCGCATCGAGTTGCTGTGGTGTATGGTATGTATTTTCTTGGGGTCAAGCCCGGGAATATAGGCTAGAACATCCCGCTTGGTATTTTCTGAAACCACGATCACAGCGTTGGCATGCACCGCGAGCAGCTTCATGTTCTCTGCCACCTCTGCATCCAATGAAAAATAACTTTTGCTGCCATGTCCGAATTTTGCGTGGATCATGTCGTGGATGGTAATAACAAACGGTGTACCCTGCTCCAGGATAGTTTCCAGGAAATAATCACCAAAATAGGTCGGGTGAAAAACCGAAGGCGCCGCGTTGCGCAAGGCTTTCAGCGAGGGCCCCCGCCCCAAACGCTCCTGCAACCATTTTTTTCCTTTGAACGGGAACGGGCATATTGAAGTGGCCTTGAAACCCGGAAAATCCCGCATGTACACGTTTTCGCTGTAAAACCTTTCCGGAAAAATTGGCGCATGCCCCAATTCCCGCATCCCTTTGGCGATCTCGAAAAAATAGCGGGAAATGCCGCCGTAGGCTTGCCAGGAAAATACTTGATGGTCAAAAAGTACACGCATGGCGCAAATGTGGGGTAAATCGACACTGAAAATGCGGAGATTTTGAATTTTATGCAAAAAAAATTTACTATCCAATTACTTTTGATTCTCATTGCGCAAATAAAAGCTTTGTTATTCATTTTAAACCAACAGGTGTGAGGCGGAGAAAAATCAATTTACCAAAAATTTACCATGTCAAAAAAAGACAAATTTATTGCCGATATTGAAGCTGGTTACACCTTCAAAGGCTCCTCCATGGTCATGGGCGGGGCCATGCTCGACGGCGAGACTATTCAAGGATTACAAGTAAAAGTGCCGCTGCGCACCATGAACCGCCACGGCCTGATTGCCGGCGCTACGGGTACCGGCAAAACAAAAAGCCTGCAAGTGATCGCTGAACAGCTCGCTGCCAACGGAGTGCCATGCCTGCTCATGGACATCAAGGGCGACCTTTCGGGCATCGCCATGCCCGGCACCGACAACCCGAAGATCACCGACCGCGCCGGCAAAATCGGCATCAGCTGGAAACCTACCGGCAATAGCATCGAGTTCCTTTCTCTGTCTGAAGAAAAAGGCGCCAGGCTCCGGGCAACGGTCAGCGAGTTCGGCCCTGTGCTTTTCAGCCGTATCCTCGGACTCAACGATACACAAGGCGGCGTGATAGCCGTCGTTTTCAAGTATTGCGACGACCGGAGTTTGCCGCTGCTCGACCTCAAAGACTTCAAAAAGGTGCTGCAATACCTTGGCAATGAGGGCAAGGAAGAAATGGAAGCCGAATTTGGACAATTTTCCTCGGCTACCGCAGGCACTATTTTGCGCAAAGTAGTAGAGCTTGAACAACAAGGCGCTGAGGCGTTTTTTGGTGAAATCTCCTTTGATGTGGGCGATTTGACCCGAATTGACGAGAACGGCCGCGGCATTGTAAGTGTCATCCGCTTGTCCGACATCCAGGACCGCCCGAAACTGTTCAGCACCTTTATGTTGCAAATGTTGGCAGAGATTTATGCTTCATTCCCGGAAGAGGGCGATTTGGAACAGCCGAAGCTTTGCATCTTTATAGATGAAGCCCATCTCGTTTTCCAGGAAGCCACCCCGGCGCTCATGCAGCAGTTGGAGGCCATCATCAAGCTCATCCGCTCAAAAGGTGTTGGTATCTTTTTCATCACTCAGAACCCGACGGACATCCCGGACAGCATCCTGGCGCAGCTGGGTTTGAAATTGCAGCATGCCCTCCGTGCATTTACCGCCAAGGACCGCAAAGCCATAAAAATGGCTGCCGAAAACTATCCGATCACGGATTTTTACCAAACAGAGGACTTGCTAACATCGCTGGGCATAGGCGAGGCGTTTATCAGTGTTTTGAACGAAAAAGGCATCCCTACCCCACTCGTGCACACCCTCATGCGCGCACCCGAGAGCCGCATGGACATCCTGACGCCTGCTGAAATCGACGGTGTGCTCAACCGCTCATCCTTGATGCGGAAATACAACCAGGATATTGACCGGGAAAGCGCTTATGAAATCCTGAACGGCAAAATTGCCGATGTCATGGAAGCCCAGGCGGAACAACCCGCAGCCAAGCCAAGCCGCCCTGTGAAAGAAGAACCTACCATGATCGAAACCATTGCCAAAGACCCGCTCACCCGGCAAATCGGGCGTACCGTCGCCCGGGAGCTTACCCGTGGGCTACTGGGCGTTTTGGGATTGGGCGGCAGCAGGCGTTCGACCAGAAAAAAGACAGGCTGGTTTTAAACGCGTTCCATTGTTAGCAACCTGTGGATAAGAAGGGGATAACTTCCCGACTGAATGTTCCACGCTTTGGAAAAACCCAATTTATCTTTGCCTACTTTTCAAGGCAAAACCAATCCAATGATATGCTAAAAGACATGGGCAAAGTAATTACCATTGCCAATCAAAAAGGCGGTGTCGGCAAAACGACCACTGCCATCAACCTCGCAGCGTCTCTGGCTATTTTGGAGAAAAAAGTGCTGCTGATCGATGCCGATCCACAGGCAAACGCCTCTTCAGGGGTCGGGCACCTCGACGAC
>CAYVPM010000626.1:0-3339 GCA_964453475.1 uncultured Saprospiraceae bacterium
GCAGCAGCAGGATCGCGATGTCCATCCGCGTGCTGGTGGCGCGCGAAAGGACGGGGTCATAAAAAAGCCGGCGGCCGAGTTCAATGCCCTGTCGCGTGAGTGGGTTTTCGGAAAAACTATAGACGGGTTGGGGCCAATATGCCGGATATTGGAGTTGAACCGGGTCGCCGGGCTGTCTTTTCCTGGCCGAAACGAGCAGGCAAAACGCCGCCAACAGAAAAACCCAACAATGAATAATCTTACTGCGCATATATGCTGAACAATTTGGCCAACAGCTTCGACATCCGCATTGCCGCTTCGCCAGGCGACATGATACTGTGGCTTTTTTGCCAATCCACCTGCTCAAAAAACGGGGCTAACTCAACATGTACCCGAAGGTTTTTCATTTCCGAAATGGGCAAAGTTACCGTTTGTACGGACGGAAACGGCGGCAAATACCCGCCTAGGTGAAACTGGAATTCGTGCAGGCGCGCCGGGCATTTTGGGTAAAATCCTTCTATTTTGGTATTGATGTAGCCACTTTGCCAAGTCCAGTACATCCCCTGGGTAGGGTCGAGGTCGCCGCCGAATGCACCGGAGACGTTGGTTAGGCTGTCCACGCCGAGGTCGAATTGGAGCTGATCAAAAGCCAAATGCTCCGGGATTTGAAAAGTCAGATTGAGCGAGTTTTCAAATGCTGCATCGAGCAATCGATATTTTTTTTCTTCAAAAACAACAGCGCCATTCTTCAATAATACAAAATTGCCCAGGTAAAAACGGAAGGTGTGGAATGTCAGCGAATCGCCATTTTGGTCGCGCATCGGCTCATCCAACGCAATGTTTTTCCCCAAAAAAACGGGTTGGACATGGACGTTCAGGTTTCTCCCTTGCGTTTGTGCAGACACAATTGGTAATCCGGCCAACAAGACACTGGACAGTATGGCAATTTTAGAGAAAATAAAGTGCGCCATTTTAAAGCATGATAAATGTCTGAAAAAATTCTCGGAAAGTGACATTTATAGACGACGGATTGAGCAAAATCCTTCGCCAGGTTTAAAACTTGCTCGATATTTGGTCGCAACAACCTTTTAAAGCGCGTTTGAGGAAATACTGGGATTGGTTTGCTATCCTTCTTTTTTGGGTTTCGCGAGCCTGAAGGCTCTCGTCCCGACCGCGTGAACGCGGTGCTACCTACGCTTCGCGAGTCACTAAAAGTCCATTCCTATCCAAAAATCACGTTAATATTAAGGTATAAAACGAAAAATGGCTATCCGCATATTGTACCCCATTGGACTCGGAGAGGTCACACGTATGTAGGGTGTAATGTTCGACCTGTCTGAGGGCGGTTTTCCGTGCATTTCAGAGAACCATTGCGAGTAGAGTACAATATGCGAATAGTCATTAAACGAAAAGAGGCTGTCCCAGAAGGCATTACCGCACCAACATCAGCTTTACCATTTTAACTTCTGCTCCACCCTGAACCCGAAGGTAGTAGCATCCTGCCTTTTGGCCCGAAAGGTCAAAACTGAGGCGTGAAGAGCTGGTATTCTCTGTCCAGATTAATTGCCCGACAGCGTTGAAAATATCTGCGCGTTCGCAAACTAGTCCATCGTTCATTCTGAGCTCAAAAATTCCGCTGGAAGGATTTGGATAAACGGTCATCCCGGGCACTTCCAACACCACTGATTCGGGCAAGTATTGGTTGTTGCCGGCTTCACCGATATACATGGCATCGATGGCCATATCGCTGCATTCGCCGCTACCGGTTGTGCCAATGATGCGAATTTTGGTATGATCGGTTCTATAGGGCAACAAGTTGATAATCGCCTTATACCATTGATTGCCCTGGCTACCGGAAAGTGTCCAAACCGACACCCAGTTCTGTTCATTATCCAGGCTGATTTCCACGGAAAGTGATCCCATTTGGTTGCCGTACATGTGGTAATAGAATTCAAAAACGGGATTTGTCATAGCATTAAGCGTAAGGCATTTACTGGTTTTCAATATTGCTGTTTTATTTGGTGCATTTCCTCCCGAAGCTTCTGTATACCAATACCGGCTTCCGTTGTATGCGCCGCTTGGCCCTGTCAGCGTTGTGGGTGTCGATCCTGACCTTCGCGTCCAATTGAAGTTGTCAGTACCGGTAACCTGTACAAAAAGCCCCAGATCCAGGTCAATGCTGTTGGTGTAAGGGAATGAAGTATGGTAAGCGGAGCAGTTAACAACCGGCTGGGTAATGGTTACGGTTTTGGTTGTACTGCAAATATTGGCATCAGTAATTGTAACGGTATAAATGCCTGCGGAAAGGTTGCTGATAGAGGCTGTAGTAGCTCCATTCGACCAAAGATATCCGTATGGGTGGCGGCCGCCAAGTACGTTGACGCTGGCTGATCCGGTAGATTGACCGTAAACCAGAATATTGCTTTGTGTTGTGGTGGCGTACAACAAATTAGGGCTGAGCGCAGGCAGTGTGGCGACGACAGAACAACCGTTGCTGGCCGTTGCCGTGACGGTGTAGAGGCCGGGTGTCAGGCCGGTTATGTGATTGGATGTTGTGCCGTTTGACCAGGAATAGGTCACCGGCGGAACAAAATTCCCGAATGGTGTCAGATAAATTTGTCCATCTCCATTGCCAAAACAGGAAATGTCGAGGAACTCGGATGTCAGGGATAGTTCACAAGCATTTGATGGATCGTTGTACACCGCAATGCTGTCTATCGCGATGTCGCCCAATTGGCCGCCGCTTGCAATCAAGCGAATTTGCAACGCTGCAGCTGTTTTGTATGCACTCAAATCGCAGGTAACCGTTTGCCATTGGTTTCCCTGATTGCCCGCGACATAAAAGATCGCATTGTAGGGCGCAGGACCCTGAAATGTATGGCCGCCATCCATGCTGACCTGAGCGCCCATTTCAAATACTTCAGGTCCAAAAGCATGGTAGTGAAAGGTTACTTTCGGCGCTGAAAGCCCCCGCAGGTCGATGCATGGGCTGATGAATACCGCCGTTCCGCCATCCTGCCCGATGTTGAGCGCATCTACATGGGCATATCCGGTACCGGAATAAGCCTGCTCCGGCCCTGTTGTGGCAGGCGCAATTGGGCCGGTTCCTGGAATCATGTCGATAAATTCGCCATAGCCTTCATAGGATTTGTTGATCCAGCCATCCAGGCCGTTTTCAAATTCAAATACTACAGGCAATTGGGTAATGGGGTTGTCACAACCCGAAGGATGCGCGCAGCCTTGCAGGTAATAGCGGTCGTGCATAGCCGTATATGCCATACGATTCATTTGCCCGACGCTAAACTCGTTTCGGCAGCCTTTGTAGGCATACGACATGTGGTTGTGCGTATCAGGCGTATA
>CAYVPM010000627.1:0-3327 GCA_964453475.1 uncultured Saprospiraceae bacterium
GGGGGGGGGGGGGGGGGGGGCGCGCCCCCCCCCCCCCCGCGCCCACATCCTCTAGGGTAACCCTGGGGTTAGGTTTTCAGCACTTTTGCCAAAAATGAGTTTCTGCGCTTTTTCACGTACCGCCAACTTTCAGTTGACGAACCTTTTTCAAGTACCGCCAACTTTCAGTTGGCGAACCTTGCTCGAGAAATCTCAGATGGCGGTATGTGTGTAGCATTTCAGCTTGCAACGCCAACTGAAAGTTGGCGGTACGTGGCTCGGCTTGCAGCGCCAACTGAAAGTTGGCGGTACGTGAAAGTTGGCGGTACGTGATTCATTCAAACATTAACTTGTCCCTTTTTCATATATGCCAGTACCAATTTTATCTCCCCATATTCATACTTTTCCCCAAAATGCTCCTTCGCCGCTGAGCTGACGTCCGTATCGTTTTCCCTGAAAAACGCTTCTATTTCCAGCACTTTCTCTTTGTCCATAAGGGAAAAAACATCCAATTCGCCCAAGGCGACATAATGGGCCAAATGCCCTTGGATGGTGCTGCGCACGAGCCCGCGCGCGGTCGCGATCTCGTCTACGGTTTTCCCCGTTTTGAACAGTTCCAGGCTCAGGGCCTTGCTGTCCACTTTGGGTGCTTTTTCAGCGAGGGTTTCTGCCGCCAGTCCCGACAAGGAGTTGCCTTCGATGTTGTATTCGGTGCAATAGCCCTGGATAATGCCGATCAAGTCGGCTCCAAACAGCTGGCTTTTGGCTTTGCCGATGCCTTTGATGCGTTTTAGCGCGGGAATGTCGAGCGGCAACGTTTCTGCCATGCTCATGAGGGCGCTGGTGGGTACAACTGAGTACAGGTCGAGGCCGTTGATTTCTGCTACTTCGTCGCGCCAGATTTTCAGGCGGGCGAACAAGGCGGGGTGTGCCATGTGTCTGGGAGCGAAGTACGGGTCTTTGACTGTTTGGCTTGCCTTTTTTTGTGCCAGGCTGAAATCGAGTTCAGCATCTGCTTTCACCCGCAGGTAGCGGGTGGGGGAAAACCCGTTTTGCAGGATGGCAAAGCAGGCATTTTTGGTAAAAATCTCTTTTTTCAGGGATTCCAGGACCTCATTTGCGAGTTTTTCCACGCTTTTGTTGTCGGTAATGAAGCGCACTTTTTGGGCAGCGAGGAGCATTTCCTTGCCCAGTTTTTCTTCAAAATAGGCGCCTGCATTTTTCAAGCGGGCAGTCAGCTCCGGATTGTCTTGAGGCAGCCCGGTTTGCGCAAAATAATATTGTGCCTGTGGCTTGAAACGTTCTGCAATGCTGAAAACCTGTTCGCCGAACTGTGCCCGCAAGGCCTCCAACTGCTCGAAGGCTTCTTTGTGCAGGCTCCTTTCGTGCTCCAGGCAAACGCGGTTCATTTGAATAAAAAGTTTGTTCAGGCTGGCGAAACTGAACAATTCGAGCAACAGAGATTGCTGGTAATCGGCTTTGGCCCGGGAAAGGTCTTTTTCGTCGGGCGCGTTTTTGTCGGCCTCATCGCTGTAGCTTTTCACCACGGAATCGGTCTTCACACTCGATTGGCCGATTTTGGTGCGCAGCACGATGCCTTCAAAACTTTTGCAGCGACTCAAGGCCACGTACACCTGCCCGTGCGCGAAAGCGGCCTGGGCATCGATGATGGCGCGCTCGAAAGTAAGCCCCTGGCTTTTATGGATGGTGATGGCCCAGGCCAATTTGAGCGGGTACTGCGTAAAGCTGCCCAATATGTTTTCCGTCACCTCCTTCGTTTTTTCGTCCAGCGCGTATTTCACGTTGCTCCATTCCACGGGCTGTACCTCGATGTCTTCCGATTCGCCGGGGCATCGCACGTAAATGGTGTTGTCTTTGAAGGCTATGACCTTGCCGATCTTCCCGTTGTAGAAGCGTTTTTCCCGCGTCAGGTCGTTTTTGACAAACATGACTTGAGCGCCTTTTTTGCACTCAAAAACTTCGTCGGCCGGGTAGGCAAAGGGTGGAAATTCGCCCTGTATCGAAGCCTTGAAGGATTGCTTGGGCTGGGCTATTTCTGCCAGTTTTTCCGCGTTTAATTCCTGTGCCGAGGCGTTGTGGGCCGTAAGCGTGATGTAGGGCTCCGCTTCTGTGGGTTGGAAATTCGCTACGTAGCGGCTGTTCAATGTTTCCAGAACTGAAGCGTCGATTTTGTTGTCGCGCACTTTGTTCAGCAGTTGGATAAAGGTTTCGTCCGACTGCCGGTAAATATGTTTGAGTTCGATGGACACCGGCTTGCTGTCGCGCAGGGCCCGGCTTCCAAAGAAATAGGCGGTGTTGTAGTATTCCCGCAACAGATACCATTCCTCGTCCTTCACCACGGGCGGCAACTGGTGCAAGTCGCCGATCATCAGCAATTGCACCCCGCCGAAGGGTTTGCTGCGGTCGCGGTAGCGGCGCAGCACGTCGTCGATGCCGTCGAGCAGGTCGGCGCGCACCATGCTGATCTCGTCGATCACCAGCAGGTCGATGCTTTGGATGAGGCGGATCTTTTCGCCGGAAAACTTTCGCTGGCGGGCAACTTCGTGGGCGTTGCCCGGTAAAAATGGTCCGAAAGGCAGTTGGAAAAAGGAGTGGATGGTCATGCCGCCGGCATTGATGGCGGCTACACCCGTGGGCGCTACGACCACCATGCGTTTGGGCGAATCTTTCCTGATCTCGTGCAGAAAGGTGGTTTTCCCGGTGCCTGCCTTTCCGGTCAGGAAGATGTTTTTGTGCGTATTGCGCACATATTCAAAAGCTAGTTCAAGTTGTGGGTTGGTGATAAATGACATGTTTGGGTAGAAAGGGTTTTGCTTGATGGTGAAGGGTGGTTTTGATTTGCTTTAGTAAATATACGAAAAAAATTCAAAACAAACGCGGTAAAACCCTAGCTAAATTCTACACATGGCAGCCAACGAGCGCTAAACCGGAAGCCCTTTGGGCAGAGCCTTATGGAGCAGCTGCTTTCCAGCGTGGAGGACACAAACAGAGAAGGGAGGCTTAAAGCAATACAGTGGATATCTAATGAAATAAAAAAGGTACAAATTTGCAATTGAATTGCAAATTTGTACCTTTGTATTATGTTTATTGAACGCCATATCGCGGATACCATTCTGCAGCACAGCCAATGGTATCCAATACTGTACTTGGGCGGGCCTCGGCAATCAGGCAAAACCACCCTGTTGCCGCGCTTGTTTCCAGATTTGCCCTACCTGAGTCTGGAAGATCCTGATGTACGGGAATTGGCAGAAGTTGATCCGCGCAGGTTTTTGAACGCATATCCCAAAGGCGCCATTTTCGATGAAGCCCAACGGGTGCCTATTATTT
>CAYVPM010000628.1:0-3324 GCA_964453475.1 uncultured Saprospiraceae bacterium
GCTGCGTGTACGGGTTTCCGGGTCATCGAGCAAGAGGCTGACGAATCCGGAATTGGTACTACCTGAGCCAAAGCCCGGTGCAGTAATGCCAAAAACCATACGGTTCTCCGGCACAGAGTCCATAATATTTTGGGCAACATTGTAAATGATTTGCTCCATGCGGTCGTAGTCCGTTCCTTCCGGCGCCAATACCGTCGAACGGATCATATTCCTGTCTTCCAATGGCGCCAGTTCTCTTTTAATCTGTCCCAGAAAAAACCAGATCATGCCAATGCAGGCCGCAAGGATCACCAGGCTGAGCCAGCGAACCTGCATAAACGAGCGCAGTGTGTTGCCATACACCCGATCCATCCCTTTGAAAAACGGTTCCGTCATGTCGTAGAACCGTCCATGTTTTTTAATGTTGCCACCCAATTTTACGTTCAGCACAGGGGTCAAGGTCAAAGAGACGAAGGCTGATATAAGTACAGCACCCGCGACCACAATCCCGAACTCCCGGAACAAACTCCCGGTAAAGCCTTGCAGGAAAACGACTGGAATAAACACCACGGCAAGGGTTATTGACGTGCTGATTACGGCAAAGAAAATCTCCTTTGTCCCTTCCCGCGCCGCCGTCCACTTGTCCATTCCCGCCTCTACCTTTTTGAAAATATTTTCCGTCACGACAATGCCGTCATCCACTACAAGTCCGGTAGCCAATACAATAGCCAGGAGCGTCAACACATTGATGCTGAATCCAAAAATGTACATGATGAAAAAGGCGCCGATGAGCGAAACCGGGATATCGATCAAGGGCCGGAGGGCAATTATCCAGTTGCGGAAAAAGAAATAGATGATGAGCACGACCAGGCCAATGGCGATAAAAAGGGTTTCGGTCACCTCACTGATTGCCCGGCGCACAAACTTGCTTTTGTCCGTGCCTACCGCGATCACAATATCTGGTGGGAGCTCCTTTTTTATTTCTTCATAACGTCGGTAAAATTCATCCGTAATCTCTACCCAATTAGAGCCTGGCTGTGGAATGACTGCCAAGGCGCAGCCCTGCACCAAATTGCGTCTTGAACCTGTCTCTTCGTTGTTGGGGCCCAATACCGCCTCGCCAATATCCTTAAACCGCACGGTTCCCTTTTCCGTCTGGAGGATAATCATGTTGTTGAACTCTTCTTCTGTCTGAAGCCGGGCATTGGTTTTAACCGCCAATTCGGTCGCATCGCCCCGTACCTTTCCGGCGGGGAGCTCTACGTTTTCCCGATTGAGGGCATTTTGCACGTCCTGAGCTGTAAGGCCGTAAGCCGCCATTTTTTGTGGGTTCATCCACAGGCGCATGGCCGGCAATTTGGATCCGAACACATTGACTGTCGAAACACCCGGTATGGTTTGTATCCGTTCCCGGATAACGTTTTCCGTATAGTCCGAAAGCTCCATAATAGTCCTGGAGCTGCTCTGGATCGGCATAAAAATTATGGGCGAGCTACTGGCTTCGGACTTGGTCACCACAGGTGGGCCGTCGATATCTTGCGGAAGGTTGCGCAATGATTGGCTTACTTTGTCGCGCACATCGTTGGCGGCTTGCTCGAGCTCCACATTTATGTCGAATTCAACGGTAATATTGCTGTTGCCCAAGGCAGAAGTGCTCGAAATAGAGCGCACCCCTGCAATACCGTTGAGGGAATTTTCCAGGGGTTCTGTGATTTGGCTTTCTACCACTTCGGCATTCGCGCCCGTATAGTTGGTGCGAATGGTGATATTTGGAGGATCGATGGCCGGATATTCACGCACACCCAGAAACGAGTAGCCAATACCGCCGAAAACGATGATCAGGATGCTGAATACGGTGGCCATCACCGGGCGGCGAAGGGAGAGTTCGGGTAGATTCATACGCTTTAAAATAGGCTTTCCATGGATGCGCTGCCCAAAAGGCACAGCGAAGTTCTATATTTTCTGCTGTTCTTAGAACTATTGTGCGCGGCAGAAGCTATTTTCGTCCCAAAATATTCAAACAAGTGCCATGGAAGCCATCGCAGACTATTTCAACCATATTCCTTCATCTCACCGAAGCGCATTTTTGTTGGGGGGCCTCACCTTTTTTATGTTGCTGGAATACGGTTTGCCTTATTACCGTTCAAAGTACAACAAGTTCAAACACCTGGGCATAAACCTGTTTTTTACCGGGACAACGGTAGTCATCAATTTTTTTATGGCTTTTCTACTGTTAATGGCCAGCGACTGGGCCACTGCCCATCATTTCGGTATTTTGCAATGGTTGCCCGACATGCCGTTGCCCTTGTCTGTCTTGTTCGGGCTCATGCTGCTCGATCTGATAGGCGCATACGCCATTCACTGGATTCAGCACAATGTACGCTGGATGTGGCGCTTTCACCTTATTCACCACACCGACCCCAACGTGGACACCACCACCGCCAACCGACACCACCCGGTGGAAAGCGTGTTCCGTTTTTCATTTACCATCATTGCGGCAGTACTCGTGGGTGCGCCCATGTACCTCATCATGTTGTACCAAACACTTTCGGCAGCGCTGTCACAGTTCAACCACGGTAATTTTCAAACACCGAAGTGGCTCGACAGCGTCATTGGTTGGTTTATCGTAACGCCGCGCATGCACCGGGTACACCACCATTATGTGCTTCCCTACACCGACAGCAACTACGGGAATATCTTTTCTATTTGGGATCGTGTGTTCGGCACCTATTCCAGGCTCGACAATGAAAAAATTGTGTTCGGGATCGATACGCACCCGCACGAGAAGGAGCAGTCAGATATCGGCACGATGCTGAAAATTCCGTTTCAGGAGTACCGCCATCCGGTGGGGGCGAAGTTTGAGGAGTGATGGTTTTTTAACCTGGTTTTACGCCAGGTAGAAAAGAGAAGTCATCAATACGCCCGTTCGTCTTTGTTTTCCACAAACTTCATAAACGCCCGGTTTGCTACCCGGTTTCCGCCCGGCGTCGGATAACGCCCGGAAAAATACCAGTCGCCCTTATTGTCAGGACAAGCTTTGTGCAGTCCCTCAATAGTTTGGTACATAACGTCCAATTGCGGTTTCAGTCCCTTAGGCTTCACAATTTCCGCAATTTTCCGGCTGATTTGGCAGTATTCAAACTGATCGTACAGCTGAATCACCTCGTTTTGAACAGCCTCTACGGGCAGCATTTCTGATTGTTTACAACGCAGGTAGGTATCGTTGAGCAGTTTTTCTTTTCCGTTTTCGGCGAGCAGTTGCAACAAAGCCTGGAAAGCCACGAAATCTTTCATCTTGCTCATATCGATGCCGTAGCAATCCGGGAATCGAATCTGCGGGGCGCT
>CAYVPM010000629.1:0-3319 GCA_964453475.1 uncultured Saprospiraceae bacterium
CGCTTTCCAGCTCGCCGGAGCGTGAGCGGGTGCCTCCCGGAAAAAACAGGCTGTTCACCCCCCTTTGGATGCTCAGGCGGCTCATTGTTTTAAGTGTTTCCAGGTAAATCGGGTTCTTTTTGCGCCTGTCTACCCGATATGCGCCGAGGCGGTTCATGTAGTAGGCCGCCGGGCCAAAATTGTACAAATTGAGCCCTGCACCGTAGGAAAAAGAAGGCATGCCCATAATT
The DNA here is from genome assembly GCA_964453475.1 of uncultured Saprospiraceae bacterium. GTDB lineage: Bacteria > Bacteroidota > Bacteroidia > Chitinophagales > Saprospiraceae > M3007. The sequence continues at coordinate 231 of CAYVPM010000629.1, forward strand.
TGATCCATCGCGTAGCCCACCAGTATGGAATCCAGGTTGCTGCTGTGGGTAGGAAGTACCACGACGGTACCGTGCTTGAACAGTTCCCGCACCGTTTCCACATCGCCAACAACGTTCAGGCGTTCGTACAGGTTTCTGCGCCCTCGAAACCAGGCGCGGATGCTTTTTCCGACCAGGGCATTAAAAAGCCGGTTGAAAAAAGCGGTCAGGAAGCGTTGTGCGAAGCGGAATGTGGATATTTGGAAAGTTCCGACGATCTCCTCGGAATAGCGGTGAATAATTCTTTGCAGGATTTCTTCATTGACCGCTTTTGCTTCCGGGTCGTCGCGGTCGAGCGATTTTTTGATGAGCTTTTTGCTGATTCTGTTCCAGAAAGAGCGTTCATTGGGCGGGTCTACTTTCCAGGGCGATTCCTTGATGCGGATACGTTCCTGATAGATGGTTTTGACCAACAGGTCGGGCAGATCCTTGCGGTGCTTGCCGGCAATGCGCTTGTAAGTATTTTCGTCGATTTGCCTAATAAACTCCGGGCGATCCTTGCTCAGGAGGTAGATCGGCCAATCTTCAATGCGCTCAATGATGCGCGGATATATCTTGATTTCTTTTTTCAACCTTCTCTGGATATGGGTGCCAATGTACGCCGGAATGGATGTATCGAAGCTTTTTGCCGCCCTGGTTTTTTTCAAGACCGCGTGGCCGGGCTGCGTTACACATTAAACCTGAAGTGCATGATGTCGCCATCTGTCACCACATATTCTTTGCCTTCAACGGACATTTTTCCCGCCTCTTTAACTTTCGCCTCCGAGCCCAGTCCCACATAGTCGTTGTATTTGATCACTTCGGCGCGGATAAAGCCTTTTTCAAAATCGCTGTGGATGACACCTGCGGCCTCCGGGGCTTTGGCGCCACGGCGCACCGTCCAGGCCCGCACTTCTTTCACGCCGGCGGTAAAATAGGTGATGAGGTTGAGCAGTTTGTATGCGGAGCGGATAAGCCGGTTGACACCGGGCTCGCTCAGTCCCATCATTTCCAGGTATTCCTGTCTTTCTTCCAGGGTCTCCATTTCTGCGATTTGGGCTTCGATGCCTGCGCAGATCATAATGACTTCAGCGCCTTCTCCGGCGACGGATTTTTGAAAATTATCGGTATGCTGGTTTCCTTTTTCGATGGCTGCTTCGTCCACGTTGCAGACGTACAACACCGGTTTTGCGGTCAGGAGCGACAGGTCGCGGGTCACCAGATTGCGGGCATCTTCGTCCATGTCCTTAAGTAGTTCCCGCACCACGCGGCCTGTTTCAAGGTGGGCTTTTACTGCGGTGAGCGTTTCCAGGGCTTTTGCGTCTTCTTTGCTGCCCATGCGGGCGGCGCGGGCGACTTTATCCAGGCGTTTTTCCACGGTTTCCAGGTCTTTGAGGCCCAGTTCCATGTCGATCACCTCTTTGTCGCCAACGGGGTCAATTTTACCGTCCACGTGCACCACGTTGTCGTCGTCGAAGCAGCGCACTACGTGCACGATGGCGTCCACTTCGCGGATATTGGCCAGGAACTGGTTGCCCAGGCCCTCGCCTTTGCTGGCGCCTTTGATCAAGCCGGCGATGTCGACAATTTCGACAGTAGTGGGCTGTGTATTTTGTGGATCAACGATTTCGGAGAGCTTGTCGAGGCGCTCGTCGGGCACCGTGATGATGCCTACGTTGGGGTCTTTGGTGGCGAAAGGGTAGTTGGCCGCCAGCGCTTTGGCGTTGGTCAGGGCATTAAAAAGGGTGGATTTTCCGACGTTGGGCAGGCCAACGATTCCGCATTGAAGTGGCATTTTTCCTTGTTTGTTTGAAAAGCGGGCGCAAAGGTAGGAAAATGGCGCAGGAAAATCGAGTTTGAACTATTAATGCCATCGTTGGGGAAAAATTTCAAATTCTGGTTACATTTTTTCGCCTTTAAATTGGATAATCCTCTTCAAAAATCGCCAAAACAGGTGTATTGCTGTGCCAATACCGCTTTTCTACAGGGGAAAACACGCAGTAAAACTTAAAAAACATGTTATACCACGCCAGGTTTTTACCCTAGACATTTGTCCTGTCAGCCGTGAAACAGTCAGCTGAGAACCTTTTTTCTTTTACTTCTTAAATTTTACCTACAATGAAAAATTTATTTAAAGTAACGATGGTATTGGCACTTATCGCCTTCATTCCTTCCTTTCAACCAACTGCCAATGCCAACAACCTGCTTCCAGTGTTAGAAGATCAGCCGGAAGTGATCACGTTTTTTAATGCAGGCCAAACAAATCCGGGCGAAGTCACCATGGCCTGGCAATCTAACTGCGAGGATTACAGGGTTACGATCTATAATTTCACGACGAATACACAAGTAGTGACTCTGCTTCCGGTGGTAGGGAATACATTCACTCAACCCGGACTCACAGTCGGGCACACTTACAGGTTTATTATAACGGATTGTGATTCGACCGCTGGTCAAACCTTAACAATAACTTTTTAAGGCAATATTTTAATGCTGCGGCCAAATCTACGGCCGTGCAGAAATTTGAATAGGGTGTTTCGTAAGTATTCTATGGTTTAACAGTCGAAGCGAATAGAGCTAATTATGCTACTTTTGTGCTGTTTCGGCAAATTAAGCCTTGGTTGGATACTTATGAGATGCCCTTTTTATTTTGTTGTTATACCATTCAGGCATGTATTTTTCACCAGTACTTCAGCCCAATGCCAGCATGCACCCAAAATGGGGCTATAATAAGCAGCCTTTTCATTGGGCTTAATTTGAAACGACATTCGGCTTTTTCCCAGAAATGTACTTCATAAAATACCCCCATCCAAGTCCGCACAATGTCCAAACAGGAATTCCGATCAGCAACTTTTTCCAGGTTATCCCTTCCGGCTCAGTATTTTGGGTTTGTAGGAACCAATGTCTTCCAGGTAAATTTTGGGCATCTTCTGCCCAAAAACAAGCTCATTTAAGGCTAACCCAGGATTCAAACTCCAATGCAGCGAGGCCCAGTGTTTCCACGTATAAACCCTGAATTTTTTTGTGTCGATTTCCATTTTGAGTAGTAATAATTGTGCGTTAATGTGTCTTAT
>CAYVPM010000630.1:0-3317 GCA_964453475.1 uncultured Saprospiraceae bacterium
CTTCAGGTTGAGCAGAATTTTGCGCTCCATTTCCAGGTCTTTGCGATTATCCCGCCACTCATCAAACCAAAAAGAAATGGATATGGCTATAAAAATGGCGATTACTTCTCCCAGGTATTTTTTAAGTGTATCCTTAAAAGTTTTGCTCATGTTTGTTTGAATATCGTTTAGCTGTGTACGCCCAGGCCACTCAGTCGCCCATGTTCGCAACTTCATCGAGGTGAAGCCTTTTCTGAAAATGGTTTTGGATGCGAAGCCTGTAGGCTTTTTTTCTCGACAGCAAATGTAGGGCATGCATTTATTTTTGCCATTTAAACATGCCTGAACAACCATAACTTACCCTCGAGATTGCACACTTTCGCATAATCAAGCTCCCCAACCACAGCAAATTCCCAAAAAAGCGTTTTCTTTCCGTTCGAAATGAAAACCCTTTTACTCACCTTCGCCAATCAACAAGCCAACTTGTTGGAGACCTTGCAGGAAGAGGACGACACCCTCAACCGCTTGCTCGCGCCGCGTGCCAAAGCACAACATTTTCTGCTACAACGCGACTCTTTTATTGCACTCGACAAGCTGCCTTCACACCTTACGTTGTACCGCGACTCGCTGGCCTTGTTTTTATTCAGCGGTCATGCGGGCAAGGATCAGCTATTTTTCACGGATGGAGCAGGCGCCAGTGCAGGTGTAGCGCACATGCTGGGGCAATGTCCCAACCTCAAACTTGTATTCCTGAATGGCTGCTCCACTGATGGACAGGTGGCGCAGTTGTTGGCAGCGGGTGTGCCGGTGGTATTGGCGACGAGCGCCCCGGTAGAGGACAAAAAAGCTACTTTTTTTTCCATCCGTTTTTTTGAGGCGCTGCAACAACAGTTTACGATAAAGGAAGCCTTTGAAATGGCCAAAGGCGCTGCGCAGGCTGCGTTTAACAATATGGAGATTGGCCTGCATCGAGGGGTGTTCCAACTGGGTGAAAAAGTACCATCCTGGGGTTTGTTTGTCGCAGAAACAATGGAGCATGTGCTGGATTGGCGCTTGCCCATTCAGCCTGTAAACCAAAGCGTTGCAGCCGACTATACTCCAAACCAGCACCTGATCGACTCCCTGTTTCAATCTTTGGGTGAATACAACGAGGGCATCAAACAACTGAATGCCAACAGTTCCCCGCTGACGAAAGTAAGCCTGGCGACCAAACGCATGGCGGTGCTCAATGCCTTGCCGGCGCCGCTTTCAGAGCCGCTGCGCAAGCTCATTGTTCCGGTGGAAAAGGAAAACGAAGGGTATGACAAGGTGAGTGAGGCCCGTATCCGACAGATTTCACAGGCATATCAAACCTCCATGGAACTGCTGGTTTATACCATGTTAGCCCAACTTTGGGAGGCGTATTACGACCTGGGGACCCTGAACATGAAGAACGAGGAAAGGGAGGCGTTGCGACGCTTTTTCGCGCTGTCAAAAGCCGAGCACGAAGTGTTTGACCTCATCGAACTGGCGCGAAACATCAAGCGGATATTTGACCAAAACAAAATTGTTTTTTTTGTTCAGGAACTGCAAAACATCACCCAGGTAGTGCAATCAGACGAGACATTTGCAGAATCCCTGCATTTCCTGAACGGACTACGCCTCCAGGTGCGGCAAAACCAGCTCGATGCCTCTGCTATAAGTTACCTGTGCCGAAAGGGGGAAGACAGCCTCACCTATCTGTATTCCAAACTTGGTTTCATGGCGCGCTACCGGCTGGCCACCATCCAGGGCATTGATGTCGAAAAATACCGGCACCAACGCACCCCGAGCTACAACCATGCTACCGTAATCCTGCACGACTTGTTGGGTGGTTTCGATCTGTCCGAGGTTTCCTTGACAAAACCACTGGACAACAGATCGGTACTCCTGATCAACGACCAAACCTGGGAATACCTCAACTTATCGCCCTTTGTATTTGACGAAAATGCCTTTCACAAGGATACCGATGTTTGCAAACTGTTCTATTTTTCGCACTACTTAAAAGCGCCCGACACCTTGTTTTTCAAGTATGTGTACAAGCCCGACGATCCCTTATTGGAAGTGCCGGGCGCCAAATTTGAGCTCCTGAAAAAACAGTTTGACGCACTCGCTGAACTGCTGTTGCAAAAACCCCTCCGTGACCTATGAAAAGCCCTTTCAAATTTCTGGATGCTTACACGGCGGAAGACCGTGATGTATTCCTCGGGCGATCGGAGGAAATAGCAGACTTGTACAGCACGGTGATGAAAAACCGGCTTGTCCTGGTATACGGGCAATCCGGCACCGGGAAAACAAGCCTGATTCAGTGCGGTCTGGCCAATCAATTTGATGCGACTGACTGGCTGCCGATTTTTATCCGCAGGGAAAACGACCTCAATCGCTCCTTAAACCAGCAGCTCGCAAAGGTATTGGGAGCGGCCAGCATAGCATCGCCATCTGCCGCCATTCAGGAGATATATGTCAATTTTCTGCGGCCGGTTTACCTGGTCTTTGATCAATTGGAGGAGCTTTTTATTCTGGGCAATACAAGCGAACAGGATGCTTTTGTGCAACAAATGCGCGCCATCCTCGACAGCGGAACACCTTGCCGGATTTTATTGGTCATACGAGAAGAATATTTAGGCTATCTATATGGTTTTGAGCGTGTTATTCCAACCTTATTCGATCGCAGGCTGCGGGTTGAGCCCATGAGCACTGCCAAGGTCGAACAAGTCTTGCGCGGGTCGTTCCAACAATTCAACATCCAGGCGGAGGCGCCGGAATCAGAAACATTTGCCCAGATCATTGGCAGCATCAGCGGTGAAAAAACCGGGATTCAGCTGCCTTATTTGCAAGTGTACCTCGATTTGTTGTACCGGGAAGATTTTGCCAGGACTTACCCGGATCAAGAACCTGGAGATGGCCCCTGGCCTCCTATTACGATCACCCGGGAAGAAATAAAGTCGCTGGGGAAAATGGACAATGTCCTGGAGCGGTTTTTAGTGGAACAACAAGACCGTTTACAAAAAGAATTGAAGCAAAAAGATGCCGGCGTGGAAGACGATGCCGTGAAAAAGGTGCTGGACACCTTTGTTTCAGAGGAAGGCACAAAACGGCCGATCAGCTACGCATGGAAAGGGGAACAATTGCTGATCGACCCTAAACTTTCAGCCCTGTTTCATCCGCTATCCAGCCAGCAGGCTTCCACTATTTGCCGGATGCTGGAACAGGCGCGGTTGCTGCGTTTTGGCGACTCGCACATAGAACTGGCACACGATTCCCTGGCAGCGATCATCGACAACCAGCGCACGGGAGAGCAGCGCCGTTTGCGCAACACC
>CAYVPM010000631.1:0-3306 GCA_964453475.1 uncultured Saprospiraceae bacterium
AGCCTTGTCAATGAACTTATGTACATACCATAGGTTTTCAAAACCTGGAAGGTCTTGACCTCTTGGCGAAGGTAGCGTAAAAACAAGACAAATTGTGTGTAGTGGAGCGGAAAAGCCTTCGGGCTGCCCTGACGCTTAGCGTATGATGGATTTATAGTTTGTCTGATTCAACAAACCTTACCCCTGCCCTATGCTCTCCAGCCAGTCGAATCAAGGCTGCAGCCACCTTCGAAGCCTGGATGCCGCGATATTTTTTGGGGATCAGGGGCGCAAGGAGCATCGCCAGCCAAATCCCGATCTTCTCGCCCAGGCGGAATTCTTTTCTTTTTCCAAGCAAAAAGGAAGGCCGTGCGGAAATAAAAGCCTCAAACCCGAACGCCTGCAGGTTTTGCTCCAATTCACCTTTTGTGCGCAAATAAAAATTGGAAGATTGAGCGTCGGCGCCGAGGGAAGATACAAGCAAATATTGCCGAACACCTTGCTGCTTTGCAAGCCGGCCAATTTCAGTCGGGTAGGTACAGTCTATTTTGTATTGCGCCGCTTTTGAGCCTGCCTTTCGCAGCGTAGTACCCAAAGCGCAATACAGGTCGTCCCCTTTGACTAAGTCAGGGTTCAGGTTGTCGAAGTCGATAATTTCCTGTCGAAGCTTGGGGTGCTGAATGTCCAGAGGCCTGCGCAGGAGCGCTACCACTTCTGTGTAATCTGGATTTTCGAGCAGTTGCTCCAGCAAATGGCCACCAACCAGCCCGGTGGCTCCGATCAGCAAGGCTTTTTTTGCGGTGGATGGAGGACGGTAGACGGTGGACGGTGGACAGTGGACGGTTTGCACGGCATTTTTTTGTCTAAAAAATTAGTTTTTCAGCTAGCAAGCAAGGGAATTGGGATTGGTTATTATTATGTAATGTGACTATCCTTGGGATGCAAGGATGTAGTTACTCATTTTAATCGTATTGGCCAAGCGTGCTGAAATTCAACACCAGGGCTAAATTCAAATGCTGTGCAAACCGTCCACCGTCTACCGCTGTATCCGCTTCAGCGTTACCCCTTCCACTGGTTCCAAGATCAATGGCGCTTTTTCAACGTCCACAGAATCGGAGTCGAGGCCGAACCAGTTTTTGGGTGAAGAAACCCAGCCTTTTACCGTGAGGTATATGGACATTACAAACTGTTCTTTCCAGGGCAGTTCATTTTCGTTGGACAAAAATTCCTGTATAATGACAAAACGGAAGTCGCCAGTCGGGTACTTGCTGTTTTGGGTATGGTATCGGGAGAAGACGGAAAGTTCTTCGTTTTCAACGAGGTCTTCCACTACTTTTTTCATGAAGAGGTTCATGCGTTGCTGTACCCGGAAGCCGAGGCGGAAATTGATTTTGTACACATCATCGTTGGCGTAAGTATTTACCTCGTATTCCATGGTAAATGGTTCTTCTGTGGTTTCAATATGCACAAACCAGTACACATCGGCGCGTTTTGGTTGCGTTTGCAAGATGGAGTACAATACCTTTTCCTCTACTTTGTACGGGCTTTTGGCGGCTGTCAGAAACACGAGGTTCGTGGCGTATTTCGGGATGTTCTGGTCGTTGCTCAACATGATGAGCTGGTCGAGGTAGTCTTTGATAATCACCTCGTCCGAATAGCTTTGTCGGATGGTTTTGGCACGCACCCAGAGGAACATCATGCTGAACAAAAGCGATGCTGCCAACACCGTGATGTAGCCGCCTTCCATAAACTTGAGCGTATTGGCGATAAAGAAGCTGCCTTCCCATACGAGGTAAAAAATCAGGAACACCCACACGACAGCTGCTTTAATCCGGTGCATGACAAAATAGTTGGCCAGCAAAATGGTAGAGCAAAGCATCGTAATCACGACGGAAAGGCCATAAGCGGCCTCCATTTTGGAGCTCTCCTGGAAATAAAGCACCACAGACACACATCCCAGCCAAAGGAATGTATTGACGCCTGGGATGTAGATTTGGCCTTTCATTTGGGTCGGGAACTTCACGGTCATTTTCGGCAAAAAACCAAGCCGGACAGCTTCCGAGGCCAGGGTAAAGGAGCCGGAAATCATGCTTTGGCTGGCAATAATGGTCGCAAATGTGGCAATGATGATCCCCGGCCATAAAAACCACTGCGGCATGATGCCGTAAAATGGGTTTTCTTCCAGTGCTTTCCCTTCGTGGTGCAACAACCATGCTGCCTGCCCAAAGTAGTTGAGCAAAAGGCTTGCTTTCACAAAAATCCAGCTTACCCGGATGTTTTCACGGCCGCAGTGCCCCAGGTCGGCATAAAGTGCTTCCGCCCCGGTGGTACAAAGAAAAACCGCACCCATGACATACAGGAAGTTGGGGCTGTGGTACAGCAATTCGAGGCCGTATTGCGGATTGATGGCTTTGAATATTTCCGGATAATGGATGATTTGGCCGATACCCAAAAACGCCAACATGCTGAACCAAACCAACATTATTGGGCCAAAACTCCTGCCCACTGTGGCCGTGCCAAATCGCTGAATGTAAAACAACGCGGAGATTATGGCGATCACAATTCCAATGGTGGGCAGGCCGGGATATTTGATCGCCAAGCCTTCAATAGCAGAGGAAACAGAAATCGGCGGGGTGATCATGCCTTCCGCCAGCATGGCAGCGCCCCCCAGCAAGGCAGGGAACATCAGCCAGCGCCGTCGTCTTTTTACCAGGGAATAAAGGGAAAAAATGCCGCCCTCCCCTTTGTTATCGGCTCGAAGTACCAGAAAAACGTACTTTAAGGTGGTTTGAATGGTCAATGTCCAAAAAACGAGCGACAACCCGCCAAGCACGGTCATGGAGTCGATGATTTTGCCTTCCCCGACAATTGCTTTCATCACGTACAGCGGTGAAGTACCGATGTCGCCAAAAATAATACCGAGGGTGATTAATAAGCCTGCTCTTGAGAGGCGGTGATGCGAACTTTGGGTGCCCATCTGAAAAGTCTAATTGTATACTGTGATTAAAGTGATTTTGAATGATTTGAGTGAAACAAATGCTTGATTTTAAAATGATTATAGCATTTTGTCATTCATAACCACTTTGCGTTGACTATAGTTATGGCTGCAAATGTCCGGTTTTACTGGATAAATGAAAGAAAATAAATTTGCCCAAGAACCGTAGTTTTGCCGATCATAATGTCTGTAGGCATTGCCAATCTGGTCAATTGCCGGAACATACCAAACTCAATTCATTGAAAATGCACACATTGGCTTACATTTTTCTTCAAGGCACATCAGGAGGCGGCATGTTTAACTTGCTTTTTCCATTGATGATTATCGTCGTT
>CAYVPM010000632.1:0-3304 GCA_964453475.1 uncultured Saprospiraceae bacterium
TGGACGGCCCTGATTTCACCGGATAAGCCTATCTCACCGGCAAAACAAATATTGGATGGTACGCTTACATCCAGGAGGCTGGAAATGAGCGACGATACGATGGCCAGATCGATGCCCGGATCTTCCACTCTGATCCCGCCGGCCAGGTTCAAAAATACATCGTTGATGCTGAAAAAATAGCCGCAGCGTTTTTCCAATACTGCCAGCAGCATGGAAAGGCGGCGCATGTCAAAGCCTGTGGCAGAGCGCTGCGGGGTTCCAAATACCGCTTTCGATACCAGCGCCTGGGTTTCGATCAGCATGGGCCGCATGCCTTCCATGGTGGCTGCCACAGCGCAGCCACTCAATTCTTCGTCTTTTTGGCTCAACAAGAGCTCGGAAGGATTGCTCACCTCCCGGAGCCCGTCGCTTTGCATTTCGTAAATGCCCATCTCATCGGTGCTGCCGAAGCGGTTTTTCAAAGTGCGCAAAATGCGGTAGGTATTGTGCCGATCGCCCTCGAACTGCAGCACACAATCCACGATATGCTCCAGCAGTTTCGGGCCGGCGATATCTCCTTCCTTGTTGATATGACCGATAATCATGATGGGGATATTGGTCTCTTTGGCAAAACGCAGGAACTCACCGGCCGACTCCCGTACCTGCGCGATGCCGCCCGGTGCGGAATCGAGGTGTGGTGTGCTCATGGTTTGGATGGAGTCCACGACCATCAGCTGAGGCTGCAGGTCGTTGGCCTGTTGCAGAATTTTGGAGGTATTTGTTTCGGTGAGGATGTAGCAGTCCGATTTGAAATTGGCGACCCGGTCGGCCCGCATCTTGATCTGTTCTTCACTTTCCTCCCCGCTGACATACAGCACTTTGGCCGGTAATTGCATGGCTACTTGCAACATCAGGGTGCTTTTCCCGATGCCTGGTTGGCCGCCCATCAGCACCAGCGAGCCGGGCACGATGCCGCCGCCCAGCACCCGGTTAAGCTCCTGGTCGGGGGTGGCCATTCGCTGGGTGTTTCCTGTTTGCACCTCCTGCAAGCGTACGGCCTTGGGCGCTTCCGAGCGACTAGCAGGCGCCCAGGAGCGGCGCTTTTCTTCGTTGGGAGTTTCTTTCTGGATCAGCTCTTCCGGGTAGGTGTTCCATTCATTGCACTGGGGGCATTTGCCCAGCCATTTGGGCGCGGAAGCGCCGCAGTTGGAACAGAAGAAGATGGTGCGTGGTTTGGCCATGTACGACTTTTGCTTTTAAAACACAAATGTCGTATTTTAAAACAAATTCTTTGAAAGTATTTTTGGGAAAGGAAGGTGCAGGGACAAACGCTTTTTGCGCAACTGCGCATCAATCCCTTTTGGCGCTATCCGTTCGAACTAATCACCGTAGCCTCCACACGCTGGTTTTTTTGCCGCCCATCCGCCGTGGTGTTTGGATAAATGGGCTTCGTCCAACCATAACCTTTGTACTGCACCTGGCCGGCCGGGATACCCCTTGAGATAATATAATTGGCTACTGCCTTGGCGCGGTTGGTGGATAGTTCGAGGGCGAAGGCATCATTGGGCCACATCTGGTTGTTGGTGTGTCCGCCCACTTCAATGATAACATCAGGGCGGTGGCGCAGGAACTGCACCAGCTCTTCGAGCTGGGTTGCACTTTCAGGCCGCAACTCGTATTTGTCGGCTTCAAAATATACCTTTTCCAGCTTGTAGATCACATTTCTCCGGGTGCTTTTTCCGATGGGCTCTTCGGCTTTTTTAACGGGCGCGCTCTCCACTTTGGTGCTTGGAACTGGGCCTATGGTAGTCGTTGGGCCTGTTTTTTTCGGCACTTCCTTGGCGGCCAGTGTCGGTTTTTTGGGTTTGGGATCGGGCATTTTTTCCGGCCCGCAAGCCACAGTGGTTATAGGAGTGAGGTTGTCAACCAGCACATGGCCGTTATAGGGGAATAGCACCGGCGTTTTGTAATACGCCTCGATGAGGATAAAGGAATAGTTCCCGGCAGTAGGGCTTAAGCGGCAATTGGTCTCCACCCAGCGGGAATGGTTGATGATGGTAGATTTGTACAAAAGCTCTGCTTTGTCGCAATACCCGTTCCCACCCCAGATCATGATGCAGGCGGGTGTGGCAAAATCTACGACATCGACCGACATGGGGCTTTTGCTCAAATATTTTGGCGCTTTGCAGACGTGCATGCTCAATTCATAGCAGTTGTTGATCTCCAACGGCCGGCTCAGGCGCTGGCCGACGCTTTCCCAGGTCTCGTTGTCGCGCACCACCATGCCCAGGTAGCTGCTGCCATGATAAGCAGGGGTTGAAACCTCCCAAAAGCCGGGCTGGACATCCGGGGGGCTGTCCCGCATCTGGCCGCAATCATACCAGCCAGACGGGGTGGCGCTGGCACGAGGCACGTCTTCGAAAGAAGGGTTGTTCAAATAAATCGGGGCATCCTTTTGAGCCGACGCATATTGCGGCAAGCTTAACACCAAGGAGAACCAAAAAAGTTTTTTTACAAGCAACATAACAACTGTATTTGATTAGCAGTAACGGGAAGCGCTGGACAAATGGTATGCCAGAAGCCACTTGATCCAAGCGACAAATTTCGGCAATAACGTTTGCAAATTGCTTTTTAATGTGCAGTTTCGATGAAATAACGGCTGACAATACTAAGTAACGGTTTTGTACCGTCTTATTTCAGTGAATCCTGTACCGCAAGTACTTGATTGTTTTCCCGGCAGCCAGGTGCTTGCCTTCATAAAGCGTCTGGATACCCCACTCTGGCATGGCCAGTTCGGACGCATAAATATCTAAATTCTGGTACAATAAAGTACAATTTGGGTCTTGTTCAATGGAGTCCAGGGAAAAGGCTACCAAATCATTGTCGTCGTGCTTGAGGTGCACGAGCCCGCCCGGTTTTAAGATGTGGCGGTATTTGCTGTGAAAAAATGGCGACGTGAGCCGTCTGTTTTCCTTGCTAGCCCGGGGGAATGGATCGCAAAACGTGATCCAGATTTCATCGACTTCGCCTGCAGCAAAAAAATGCTCGATGATTTCGATGCGCGTGCGCACAAACGCTACATTACCCAAGCCTTCTTCCAGGGCTGTTTTCGCCCCTGCGTGCAAGCGACTGCCTTTAATATCTACCCCGATGAAGTTGCGGTCGGGGAACATACGTCCCAAGCCAACAGTGTATTCCCCACCGCCAGCGGCCAGTTCGAGCGTGATGGGGTTATTGTTTTTGAAATGTTTCGCATGCCAGTTTCCTTTCAAATCTACAGACTCCATGCCAACGCCCACGAGCGATGGCTGCTGAATATCGTAGC
>CAYVPM010000633.1:0-3301 GCA_964453475.1 uncultured Saprospiraceae bacterium
GTCAGATGCAGCCAGGAAAAGGGTGCTGCCGTTGCGAAACTGCACCAGCGTCTTCTCGCGGTCGTGCTGCTCCATACCCCCGTGAAAATAGGCGCTGTGGATGCCCATATCGGATAAGTAGGCATGCACGTGCTCGGCGCTGTCGCGCAAGTTGCAGAAAATAAGGGTCGGTTCGCTGCCCAGGTAACACAGCAGGCGGAACAGCAATTTGTCCTTGTCGTCGCCCTCGGCCACCACGCGCTTCACGACCAGCCCATCGGTGGTTTTTTCTTTGACTTTATAAAAATTCAGCACCTTGGGGTTGATGATGCCCGTAAAAAGGGGTATCTTCTGTTTGTCCGTTGCTGATACCAGGATGCGCTTTTCCACATGCCGAAGCCATTTGATGATGTCGGTCATTTGCTCCTGGAAACCGAGCGACAAAGATTTGTCAAACTCATCCAGCACCAAAATATGGATGTCGGCCAAATCAAAGGTTTGGCGGTTCACATGCTCCAGGATGCGGCCAGGGGTGCCAATTAGTAAGGCTGGCGCTTGGCTCAGGTTCTGCACCTCGGTTTGCATGGAGTGGCCGCCGTAGCAGGTATTCACCTTAAAACCTGTGGACATTTTTTGCCAGACCCGTTCAATCTGAATGGCGAGCTCCCGGGTTGGGGACAAAACCAGGCATTGCACACCCTGTCTGTGGCGGCGCATCAAGCTCAATATCGGCAACAAAAACGCCAAGGTTTTCCCGGAGCCGGTTGGGGCCAGGATGGTAACGTTCGGGTGCTCTTGAATGGCCGTAATGGCCGTTTCCTGCATAGGGTTCAAGCTGTCGATGCCGAGCCTGGAAAGGGGGTCGTGGAAGGAAAAGTTGGAAAGCATGGGGTAAAGGTACTTGGAAAGGACAAGGATATAATTTGATAATGCGGTAATGTGATAATTTGATAATGCGGTAATTTGATAATTAGCTAATGTGATAATGTGATAATGGGGCATTGGTTAGGCATTGCAGCTGGATAGGCATGCTTTATTGCCGGATTTTTAAAAATTGAGGGATGGGGCAAAAAAAACATTTCAAGGAAGGGTAAGGATTTTCAAAGGCTGCGATAGTAGTTCAAAGCCGCGAACAAAGCTGCGGTTTCAGATCACACGGAGCAAGCCGAAAATCCGAAGAAAAGAGTAGGCAAAAAAGAAAATCATCACTTCAATTTTTTTGACATGACAACGCGTAATTTCTCAGCCGCTCTTACCCTTGTAGCCCTCGTTTTCTCCCTTTTCGCTTGCGTAAAAACCGAAGATATTCAGCACCCTGACCTTGGAACCGTAGATAAAGGTCCGAGCATCCCTGATGGCAGCCGGATAAACATCCACTTTGGCACCTCTACTTATCGTGGCTGCATGTATTCATTCTCAAATTGCATCTGGATCGGTTGGGGCGCCGAGGCGCTCAACTACCAGGACCGCTTCGCCATGAGATTCGACCAGGGCGATGCAGCCAGTCAGTATTTTGGCGACATTTTTCCACTGACCTCTGATTTCGTGGTAGATGCGGCCAATGCAGCAGCCATGGGCATCCCGGAACAAACAATCCCGGCAGGATTTTATCCGCTGCGCGACATGCCTGGCTCGGTTGACACAGGCAGGAAAATGGTGGATTTCGCTGCTTCCCAAAGCATCGCCACGGGCAGCTTGATAAATCCGAACAACCCGCAGGACAATATCGGCCAACTGCACAACCTGGCGGTACAGGTAGTATTGCATGAGAACCGCGATGCCATCAAAGCCCTGAATGGCAACCACGCAGCCATCCAAAAATTGATCGCTGAAAAAACGATCCAGTTCCTGGCCGAAGCAGAACTTCCCGTCAACGATACAGACAAACAGCGCGCCCTGAACATCAACCTCGACCGCGACTTTGGCAACTATGCTGCACGCCTCGACGAAACCCGCCTGAGCGCCAACGACAAGCAGGTATTGCGCAGCGTGTTTGATGAAGCCGCGGCCATGCCCGTGGAAACGCCCGCCCAACTGCGGCAGTTCGTGATCGCGATGACCGCGCAGGAAAACCGCCTGGCCAAAGAATCCAAACTGGATAATCCAAAAGTGGTACTCTCCATGGTTTCAGTCCTGAAAAACAGCCGCTATTTTTGGTTCTGGAAGTCCATGTCTTCGCCGGAAGCAGGCAACGGTACTGGCCATACCAGCAAAATCCCGGATTGGGTATGGGCCGACATCATTGGCCTGGAACTGGGTGGCCCAGTGGTATCCGCAATCGCTTCTTCAGTAATGTATCTTGACCAGCATTAATTGGCAAGCAGCAAAAGATTGCCCACAAGCGGTGCTAGCAGAAAGCATTTCTCTACAAAAACTCAGCGCTCCCAGGTTTGGAAAAACTTGGGAGCGCTCAGTCTTTGGGGCTGTTGTAAAAAAATTCCTTAGCTTTACTTTGCCAAAAATATCAAGAAAAGCACCATTATCGCAGAATCAAATTATCGCAATGCTAATATGACGATTACCTACTACGGCCATTCCTGTTTCCTCATTTCAACAAACGGCAAAAACCTGCTCGTCGACCCATTCATTACCGGCAACCCATTGGCCGGACATCTGGATGTGCACAGTATTCGTTGCGATTACCTGCTACTCACGCATGGCCATGCTGATCACGTGGCCGATGTAGGGGCGGTGATGCGGAACAACCCTGCGGCCATCATTGTCGGTATATGGGAAATACACGATCATTACAGCAAAAAAGGCTACAAAACCCATCCGATGAACATCGGCGGCTGGTGGAGCTTCGATTTTGGCCGGCTCAAGATGGTGCAGGCTGTGCACAGCAGCAGCTTCCCGGATGGCAGCTACGCGGGTGCGCCCGCAGGCTACGTGCTCGACGCACCCGACGGAGTGCTGTACATCGCCGGCGATACGGCGCTTACCCTCGACATGCAGCTTATCCCCCGCACCTGCCCGCCCCTGGATGCGGCGATACTGCCCATTGGCTCCAATTTCACAATGGATGTCCACGATGCCGTCATTGCCGCGGAGTTTGTGCAGTGTAAGCGCATCATAGGCTGCCACTTTGATACTTTCGGGTTTGTCAAGATTGATCATGCAGCAGCGAAGGAAGTATTTGCTGCTGCCGGACGGGAATTGATTTTGCTGGGTATTGGCGAAACCCTTTCGCTGGATTAGTATCACCACAAATGCCATTGTATAGTCAACGCAAAGTGGTTATGAAAGACGAAATACTACAATCATTGCAAAATCAAGCATTTGTTTCACTCAAATCATTCAAAATCACTTTAATCACAGTATA
>CAYVPM010000634.1:0-3297 GCA_964453475.1 uncultured Saprospiraceae bacterium
CAGGTTCATCCCGGAAACCCCGGTACTCAAAGTGCCACATATTGGCTGGAACAACTTGCAACACCTCAAAGGCCCTCTTTTTAAAGGTATCCCCGACAACAGCTATGCCTATTTTGTGCACAGTTTTTTTGCGGAAACCAGCCCTTATACCAGCGCTGCCACAACCTATGGTATTCAGTTCAGCGCCGCCCTGCAAAAGGACAATTTTTTCGCCGTGCAATTCCATCCAGAAAAATCAGGGCCAACAGGGCAAAAGATATTGCAGAATTTTCTTGAAATCAGATAAGCGCCTTCATTATGCTTGCAAAACGAATCATCCCATGTTTAGACGTCAAAGATGGACAAACCGTAAAAGGTATCCGGTTTGAACATTTGCGCCAGGCCGGCGACCCCGTAGAACTGGCCGCAGCCTATGCGCTACAGGGTGCCGACGAACTGGTGTTGCTCGATATCGCGGCCACCGATGAGGGCCGCAGCACACTGGTAGCGCTTGTACGACAGGTCGCCCGGGTACTCGACATCCCCTTTACCGTTGGTGGGGGCATTCGCACGGTTGCAGAAGTTGGGGCATTGCTGCATGCTGGAGCCGACAAAGTCAGCGTAAATTCAGCTGCCATTCGCCGCCCGGAATTGCTCGACGAATTATCGCGAACTTTCGGCAATCAGTGCATCGTATTGGCCGTTGACGGGCGCCCCGATCCCGCAGGACTATGGCGGGCCTATATCAATGGCGGGCGCATACCAACAACGCTCAGCGTACTCGACTGGGTTCGGGAAGCCGTTGAAAGGGGGGCAGGAGAAATATTATTGACCTCAATGGCGCATGATGGTACAAAAAACGGTTTCGCACTCGATATCACCCGTGCCGTTTCAACATCTGTTTCCGTCCCGGTTATCGCCTCTGGCGGTGCGGGAACGATGGCGCATTTTTTCGAGGTATTCAAAGCTGGAGAAGCCGATGCCGCGCTTGCCGCCAGCGTTTTTCATTTCGGAGAAATCCCAATTCCTTCACTAAAAAAATACCTTTCAGAAAATGCAATACCTGTCAGACAATGAACTTCCCAACTTCGAAAAAATGCCCGAAGGCCTGATCCCGGCAGTGGTGCAGGATGCCCATACAAGCGCGGTTCTGATGCTCGGCTATATGAACGCCCTCGCGCTGGAAGCAACCCGGAAATCGGGTTTGGTCACGTTTTACAGCAGGTCTAAAAAGCGGCTCTGGGTTAAAGGTGAGACATCTGGAAACACTTTGTCGGTGCAGGATATCCTGCAGGATTGCGACCGTGATGCCTTGCTTGTAAAAGCAATTCCCGCCGGACCTGTTTGCCATAACGGCGACGATACCTGCTGGGGAGAAGCCAACCACCAACCCGGTTTTCTGAAAACCCTGGAACAAGTCATACACCAACGAAAAAACGTGGCACTGGAGGATTCCTATACGGCAAGGCTTTTTAAAGCAGGCATCCCAAAAATAGCCCAAAAGGTTGGTGAAGAAGCCGTGGAAACCGTCATTGAAGCGCTGGGCGACGATGCCGAGCAACTGCGCAATGAAACGGCAGATTTGTTGTTTCATATCCTGGTCTTGCTGGCAGCCAAGGGAATTCGGCTAGATGAAGTAGAGGCAATTTTAGCAAAAAGAAGCGCCTCCTCCATGCCAGGTCTGCCTAAAAAAAACGATGCTACGGGAGCATTATGACCTGTTAGTGCCGCATCCGGCGAATGACCTGTGAATTGACAGTCATTCGCCGGATGCGGCACTAAAGCATATTGCCCACATAATAGCCCAACGCCTGGATGCTCAACATCGGGTTCACCCCGCAGGCACTCGGGAACAGGCTGCCATCGGCCACAAAAAGGTTGCGCGCCTCCCTGGTTTCACCATTGGGCTTCACAGGCGCATCCTGATTGCCGCCCATTCGGCAGGTACCCATCTGGTGCGCTGAAAAAAGCCCAAAATCATTGGGCCGCCATTTCCTGCGGCCAATTTCTGCCAGGCAATCCTCTAATTTTTCCGTTTTCGGGCGATAATGGATGGGCTGGTTGTGCACTACCATCACTTGATCGGCGCCGGCGGCCTGATGCAAGCGCACGGTTTCTGCAAGTCCGCGCAGCAGGTGTTTTTTGTCGTAATCGCTCAGTTTGTAGTGGATTACAGGCTGTCCGGAGCGTTTACCCACTGTAACGCGCCCCCCAAACTTGTCGCGGGTAAGCGCAATGCTCACCGACAGGCGGCGTATCTGCGCCATCTGCGCTTTGAAAGTTTCGCCGCTTTCCCAACTCAAGGCAAAGGCTGCCAGACCTGGGTGCAAGGGCGGACATTCGAGCCGCACCCCGAAATTGCCGTCGAGGCGCGCAAATTCCGTGACAATTGCCGACATCATAGGGCCGTACCAGGGCAGGGTGTCGCTGTTGTGAAAAGCTGCTGTGGCTGCAACCGGGTGCAGGAAAAGGTTTTGGCCGATTTGTGGGTGCCGCAAGCCGCTTTTCATCAACAGCACAGGTGTGTGCAGCGCCCCGGCAGCAAGCACCACCTTTTCTGCCTTGATGTTTACGGTAAAAAACTGCTCTGTTCCGGGACTTCTCACCTGCGCTTGCGCGCCTGTAACCGCGCCGTTTTCTACAATTAGTCTTTGTACGTCAACGTGTTGAAACAACCTGGCGCCAGCGCTGACGGCATCGTGCAAGAAAGTCTGCGCGGCGCCCTGTTTGATGCCGAATCGGTCGCCATAGCAGGAAAAGCCCAGCGCTTTCCAGGCCGTCTGCATTGGGACATCGTTTGGGAAACGTACATTCAGCGGTATTGCGCCCACGCTGTAGCCCATTTTTTGCGCAGCCTCCAACAAGTGCAAATTCTGCTGGTTGTGCTGCGAAAGTATATTAACCCCATTGCGTTTTTCAATAAAATCGAAACCCGCCTGATACGCTTTGTCCAGAAAATGCGGGTTGCCCTGTGCTGCCCATTCCTCCAAAACATAATCGGGGGTGCGCAGGGTAGCCGCCCAATTGACCGTAGTGCCGCCGCCAAGGGTGCTTCCTGCCAGCACTGTCATGCCGCCATCCAGGGAAGTGAGCAAGCCGCCCGCCTCAAAGTGGCGCTGCAAACTGGGAAATTCCCGCTGGTCCATGGCATGCGTGGGCGTGTAGCCGCCTTTATCGACCAAGATCACATCTTTCCCCGCCGCTGCCTGCTGCGCCGCGACAATGCTGCCGCTGGCGCCGCTGCCGATCACCAGCACTGCACAATGCAGGGTGGTGTCGGCTGTTATTTTTTGGACATGCTAAGGCGCCGGGTCTTGT
>CAYVPM010000635.1:0-3296 GCA_964453475.1 uncultured Saprospiraceae bacterium
GTGCTGGATGACCTGGCCAATGACCCCAACTTCAAGGGCCGACTGATCATTGATGCCACTGAAAGTTTGTTTTTTTCGGGTGGCGGCGATAGGAGGCCCAACGAAAACATCAAATATTATCACGACCAAACCCCAGCCCAGCGGGTTAGTTTTGAGCTCAATCGAGTGCTGGAATCGCAGTTCGTTTTTTTAGATAAGGATAATTTTGCCCTGAATGCGCAATTGGACGCTCTTGAAATCCCAAGTCGCCCGGGTGTCTTTATGATGCCCATTTTCCCTATGGATTTTCAGCAAAACACCTTTGATCGGCAGATGTACATGACCGATAAATTCGAAAGAGATACCAACTTGCAAAACCGGGTGAGCGGTATTTGGGTGTTTTTTGGCAAAATGGCTAAGAGCGCTCCACCGATGTCCGATGCGGAGCTAAGCGCTATTTTCCAATCCGTTAAACTCGCTATTGATAAAATCAAGGCACGAGGCGGAGAAGTATTGTTTCTGCGCCCGCCCTCTAGCGGCCCCGCCTTAATGGGCGAAAAGATAGGATTCCCAAGAGAAAAGTACTGGGATCGTTTGTTGGCGGAGACCGGTTGTCCGGGTATTCATTATGCCGATTATCCAGCCCTTGACCACTTCGTTTGCCCTGAAGATTCTCACCTGACACGGGCGGATGCAGCGATTTTCACCCAAAAAATCATTCAAATTTTGGAACAAGAAAAAGGCTGGGCGCTGCATTAGTTGATAGTGATCAGAGGACTTTGTGTCGTCAGGCCACCTAAAACCTCTTGCATCAAACAAAACGATTTAAACCAATATCCATCCGCAACACCTCATGGTATTCAACTCCTATACTTTCCTTGCATTTTTTGCTGTAATTCTCGTGCTGCACAACCTGCCCCTTTCCTGGACAACCAAAAAAGTGAACCTGCTGCTCGCCAGTTACCTTTTTTACGCCGCCTGGAATCCCCCGTTTATCTTGCTTTTGTGGCTGTCGACAGTGGTCGATTTTTACGTGGGGAGGGCGCTATACACGCAGCAGAATCCACACAAGAAAAAACTGTTACTAGTTGTCAGCTTAATGGGCAACCTCGGCATGCTGATTTTTTTCAAATACGGTACTTTTTTGCTCGACAATTTTGTCCTGCTCGTAAATGCGCTGGGGCTGGATTACCACCCGGCAAAACCCAATATAATTCTGCCTGCAGGCATCTCTTTTTATACGTTTACAACCTTGTGTTACACGATTGACATGTATTACAAGAAAAGTGAGCCCGTAAAATCGATGCTTGACTTTTCTTTGTTTGTCACTTTTTTCCCGCACCTGGTGGCCGGCCCAATCGTTCGTCCGCCACAATTGGTGCCCCAATTTGAAAGCCCACGTGTGGCTACCCAAAAACAATGGATGGATGGCTTATTCCTGCTCTCATTAGGCCTGTTTATGAAGGTCGTTTTGGCCGATGGAATGTTGGCGGGTACAGCTGATAGCATTTTTGGCACAAAGGACTGGTTGCCGGCATTGGATGCCTGGGCAGGCGTTTTGGCCTTTTCCGGACAGATATTTTTCGATTTTGCCGGTTATTCCACCTGTGCCATTGGCGTGGCGCTTTGCCTGGGTTTTGTACTCCCTCAAAACTTCAACTATCCCTATGCGGCCATTGGTTTTTCTGATTTTTGGCGGCGCTGGCACATCACCTTATCCGCCTGGTTGCGCGATTATTTGTACATTCCCTTGGGCGGCAATCGCCATGGATTGAGGCGCACCTATTTTGCGTTAATGGTCACGATGTTGTTGGGTGGTTTATGGCATGGCGCCAATTGGACTTTTGTGGTTTGGGGCGGTTTACACGGCTTATATCTCTGGGTAGAAAAGTTTTTCCGAGATCGGCGCCCGGTACATGAAGGCGAATCGCCTGAGGTGGCCAAGCCCTGGTTTGGTTTTTTCTACGCATTTCTGACGTTTATGCTGGTCAATATTACCTGGGTTTTCTTTCGGTCAGGTACGTTTGAAAAAGCTTGGCAAATGTTGCAGTCCATGTTTGGGCTGGGCATGGAAGGCAAACCCCAATTGACCAGTTTGGCCCTGCTCAAAGTTGCCATCATTATTCCCGCAATGTTGATCGCGCATTGGCTTATGCGAAATACCAAGGTTTTAGACGTTGCGCACCGTATTTCCTGGTGGAAGTTGGGTGTGCTTTGGGCGGCACTGTTGCTGTTGCTGATTTGGGCGCAGGAGAGTGGAAGCTCTTTTATTTATTTTCAGTTTTAAAGATGTAGGGGCAAGAATATGACTGCTTAGAAATTTGATCTTAGCCGCCTCGGGTTCCCCGGGCGGCTTTTTTTGAGCTGTACGGATATTACCCCTTGCCTAACGCATACATTTGCCCAAAAATCAGCGTATGCAAACAGCCATCGTTTTAACCAGCGGATTACTCCAAACTTCTGATGCCAAAACCGCTCACGGACTCATTCGAGGTACCGGACGCTATCGGATTATGGGCGTCATTGATCCGCCAACCGCTGGCCGGGACGCCGGTGAAGTTTTGGATGGTAAAACCCGCAGTATTCCAGTGTTTGCTACGCTGGAATCTGCGCTTGAAGCCCTTGGTACGATAGATTGTCTCATTGTAGGCGTAGCTACTGTGGGTGGAATTCTGCCGGCAGACATGTTCGTCATTATAAAAAATGCTATACAAAACAGGCTTTCGATCGTCAATGGTTTGCATGATTATTTGAACGAAAACGCTGAATTGGTTTCGTTGGCGACACAATTCAAGGTTAGCCTGACCGATGTGCGCAAGCCCAAATCTCGGAAAGACCTGCACTTCTGGACCGGAGCCATTTTTGAAGTAAAAGCGCCAATCATTGCTATAATGGGCATGGATTGCGCTATGGGAAAACGGACAACCGCCAGACTCATAACTGAAGCCTGTGCACGCGAAAACCTTCGGGCGCAAATGATCTATACCGGACAAACGGGTTGGCTGCAAGGTGGCCAATACGGTTTCATCTTTGATTCCACGCTCAATGATTTTGTATCTGGCGAATTGGAACACGCCATTGTTTCCTGCTGGAAAGAGAGCAATCCAGACCTGATTTTACTCGAAGGACAATCGGCTTTGCGCAATCCAAGCGGGCCTTGCGGGCTTGAATTATTGATCTCCGGGCAGGCCAAAAGCGTGGTGTTGGTGCATGCTCCCAAGCGTAAACATTACGACAAGGACCCGCATTGGGGCGAGATTCCTCCAGTAGAAACCGAGATTGAAATTATTGAAAAATTCGGCTCCAAAGTAATTGCG
>CAYVPM010000636.1:0-3291 GCA_964453475.1 uncultured Saprospiraceae bacterium
CAGCCAAACCACTCGCCGATCCGGCCCAATCAGGAGAACCCCACCGGTTATGAAGAGAACTCCCCCGTCAATTTTGCCGACAAGCTGAAAGGCAATTACCTGCTCGTCCACGGCACTGCCGACGACAACGTGCATTTCCAGCATACCGCCGAAATGGCCAACCAACTGATCGCCAACAACAAGCAGTTCGACACCATGATATACCCCAACCGCAACCACGGTATCAGCAGCGACCAGGCAAAAATCCACCTGTACACGTTGATGACGAATTTTCTGAATGAAAAATTGAAGAAGAGTACCGGGACAACAGCGAAGCCTTGATTTTTACTTCGCACAGGTTTTTAAACTTAAACACATATCCGGGTTCAGAAAGCAGCATACTGGTCTTACATTTGCAAGCGGGAATGCTTAAAAGGTTTCTGACTTTACTCCATGTATATTTTCATCTAAACCCGATGTCAATATTACCGCCCATTGATGTAAAACCTTTTCGCCTTGAAACCCGTTAACCATTTTACCAAAAATTAAAAATTTTGTCCGCTACCTTTTTTGTCGATTCTGCTGTCGGGACCGTGCTCGGGTTGGTGATGTTTGGCGTCGGCCTCTCACTCACTTTTGCTGATTTTCGGCGGGTAATTCGGCATCCGCGGGCCTTTTTTACAGCCTTGAGCGCCCAGATGATTGGCTTGCCCATCATTGCTTTTACGATAAGCCTTTTGGCGCCGCTGCCAGGGGAGATAAAAGTGGGACTGATCATTTTGGCAGCCAGTCCGGGCGGCGCCACCTCCGGTTTTCTCACCTATTTATGGCGCGGGAATGTTGCGCTCTCCATTTCCATTACAGCCGTGAACAGCCTGCTCACCTTGTTCTCGATCCCGATTGTGGTGAACCTGGGCTTGCGTGTTTTTCTAGGTCGTTCCACTGATTTACACCTGCCGTTTTGGGATACGGTGGGGCATATTTTCTTCATTACGATCATTCCTGCCATGATGGGCATTTTGATTCGGCGGCGCTTCCCACGGGCGGCGGCGAAAATCAGCAAGCCCGCCAAGTACATCATGCTGGTGCTGTTGGCCATCGTATTTGCCATCAAGCTTTTTGCCGGGGAGAAGCAGGGTGGCGCCGGTTTGAACTTTAGCGATTTTTGGCTCATCACGCCATTTGCGTTGCTTCAAAACGCCTCTTGCCTGTTTTTTGGCTATTTTTTCATGAAACGGATGGGGCTTCCGCATCCTTCGCGCATCACGGCCGCCATGGAAAGCGGGGTGCAAAACACCACGCTGGCCTTTCTCATCGCGAGCAATATGTTGAGCAACCAGGTAATGGTAAAGCCTGCGCTGGTGTACTCGCTCTTTTCTTTCTGGACGGCCTGCCTGTTTGCTTTTGTGGCCAACCGGATAGAAGCCAGGAGCACCGAGTAGGGCTTCTTTACCATAGAGGTTTTTTACCAGGTAGGTTTTTTACCACGAAGGGTTTTTACCACATAGCGCACATAGTTCACATAGGCGTTGCGCTTGGTCATTTTGTCCATGAGATCTAAACAAAATGAACTACGGGTATAAAAATAGTGTGGCGTACGTAAATTCGGCTATGTGAACTATGTGCGCTATGTGGTAAAAACCCTTCATGGTAAACAATCGCCCAAGGCCTAAATGTCCAATTCCTGACAATTCTGAAAACTTGGCCTCAATCTTGTACTATTCATTTTGTCTTGTCGTTTTTGTTAACTAAACCACAAGCGATCATTTTGCAAAAACAAGTTTTTTTTGCAAAAAATTTCAAAAACACTTGCGGGTAATCGGAATGCCTTTACCTTTGCAACGAAATTAAATTCTTTTTAACAACAATTAAATTCTGAATTATCGGATAAATTTTTACAAAATTTAGTTTAAGCAAAATTTTTGTCAAAAATCAATCCGATCTTATGAACATCAGAATCATTGTTGCCGCCGCGCTCGTCGCCACCTTTACCACCACAGCTATCCAGGCTCAAAGCCAATACAAAATGGGCTTTACACTCGGTAGCAATTACTCGTCCCTCAACTCTGACCTATTCACCACCGCAACCGGGCGACTGAGCGCGGCCGCAGGCTTCACCATCTCCCTGGGATTTGGCGAGCACTTCGAACTGAGCCCGGAAATTATATTTGTGCAAAAAGGCGCTTCCGCCAAGACGGTGAATTTTCAACCGGAAGATGAGCCAGTTGTGAGCACCTACGACTACTTCTACAATTCTTTTGAAACCGGGGTTTTCGCCGGCTACAAACCTGTGGCTTCCGTCCCCGTAAGCCTGCAAGTGGGCGGTTTCTTCGGCTCGCATTTCCACAACCTCAACCGCAAAAACCAGGACGCCTACATTGGCGACTACGAAAGCATCAACAATGCCATCCCGGCGATCGACCTGAACGAAGCGTTCACGGGCATCGACTTTGGTCCGGCCGTTGGCATCAGCGCCGGCGAAGGGCGTTTCCGGGTAAATGCGCGCTACTACTTCGGCGCCCGCAACCTGAACAACAACCGCGATTTTGTAGAAAAATCAAATACCATCCGCACCAATTCCATGCGGCTCAGCCTGACTTACTTCTTTAAGCAGTAAGTTTTCCAGACATTAGAAACCAGAGATTTGTCGCCCTGTCGGTGTTGTGCCGGCAGGGCGTTCTCTTATTATCCCTGCTATACCCCTCGTCGCCAGGTTTTGTGCATACCGATGTTTGTAATCAATTCAAAATCAATTGAATCAATCATTGTCAATCACAAAAATCAGGCGAATCATAGTATATATTACGGACAATCCTGAATGCCTACCGGAAGCCCAGTTCTTGTATGGCCAGCCAGGACAACAGCCCCACGCCTGTTTCGAGTGCTGATTCGTCAATATCGAAGGTGTCGGTGTGGATTGGCGAGGTGATGCCGCGCTCCGGGTTGCCCGTGCCAAGGCGGTAAAAACAGGCGGGCATTGCCTGGGAGAAATAAGAAAAGTCTTCGGCTGTCATACGTTTGGGCAAGTCCAGCACCTTGTCTTTGCCCAGGAATTCAATGGCCCATTTTTTGGTGCGGGCGGTGAGCCGCTCGTTGTTGTACAGCACGGGGTAACCTTTCACAACGTTGAAATCGCAGGCCCCGCCCATGCTCTTGGCGATGCTCTCTGCTATTTTTTTCATACGGCGGTGGGCCTCGCCACGCCATTTTTCGTCCATGGTGCGAAAGGTGCCTTCCAGTTTCACTTCGTTGGGGATGATGTTGGTGGAGCCGCCAGTAGTGTTCATTTTTCCAAAAGTAAGCACAGAGGGG
>CAYVPM010000637.1:0-3290 GCA_964453475.1 uncultured Saprospiraceae bacterium
GGTCAGCAGGCCAACGAAGGTATTGGCAAATGACAGGTGTATGTCAAAATCCAGGGCTTTGGAGATGGCTAAAGTGACCAAAGCGATCAATAAAAGCCCGATCAGCCCGCCGACGATACAAAGCACCACAGCCTCAAACAGGATTTCCAGCAAGATAAACCAGCGTTTGGCGCCCAGCGCCATTTTTACCCCGATGATATTGGTGCGCTCTTTTACCGAAACAAACATGATGTTGGCCACAGAGAACATGCCTACAAAAAGGGCAAAAATCCCGATGATAAATCCGGCGACGTTGAGGGTGCTGAATACGCTGTCAAACAAGCCGCTGAGAATCGAGAGCGTGTTCAAAGCGAAATTGTTCTCTTCTTTGGGCTTTAGCCGGCGCTCTCCACGCAGGACGCCTGTGATATCATCTTTCATGACATCCAGTTCCACCCCTGGCTTGGCTTTTACCATAAGGCTGGTGCGGTCAAAATCGCCCTTGGAACGGACACCGAAGCCCCGCCGGGCAAGCGTGTAGCTCACCAAAACGCCATTGTCGAAATTGAAGGGCTTTAGCAGGTCTTTGCCTGATTTTTTGAGTACGCCCAGTACCCGCAATTTGCGACCGTTTATATTTACCTCCTTGTCGAGGGGGTCAATGCCTACGCCAAAAATCTCCTCTGCGATTACCCCGCCAAGAATGCATACATCGCTGCCACTCTGGTATTCGATGGGGGAAAAATAACGTCCCTCTCCGTCAAATTCCAGGTGGAACAAGTCGTTGCAATCCTCCGTGATGCCGAGGATAAACACCCGCTCTACGCTTGAGGACTGCCATTTTACAGCTTTTGAGCCCAGGTACTGCCAATAGCCCACCATTTCGGCGTTTTCCAGGCGATCGCGCAACACTTCGTATTCTGAAAAAGAGAAGTTGGGACGGCGCATCCATTTCCAGAAATTATCCCCTGGATCTTCTGCCCAGGAAAATTTCTCAATGTAGATGACGTCGTTGCCCAGTTTTTCCATGCTCCCCCGGATGTTGGCTTCCAGGGAGTCGACGGCGCTTTTTACCCCAATGATGCAAAAAATGCCGATGGTGACGCCAAGCAGGGAGAGAAAAGAGCGCAACTTGTTGGCAACCAATTGTTGCCAGGCCTGGACGGCGCCTTCAGAAAGAATGCGGAAAAATTGTTTCATATCGTGGTACCCGTTGCCAAGGAATGATCTGAGGCTTAAATGAAGCTCCCAAAAGTAGCTGGCTTTCCTGGTTTGTTTTCCAGGATTCGATGAAAACACGCTCTTTTTCTATGAAACCCTCCCTTTCCGCTGCAATGTCTCTTGGTCGCGCAACTGGTTGGAGGTTTGCCTGCTGCCATCATGGCTCCAGCCGGGAGGCCCGAAAACGTACATAAACTTGGCTTTTAGCGGGATTCTCCGCTTTAAGTCATTCAGGATATTCTTCCATTCATGGAATACGATGTTGAAGGCGTTTGGCTTTTCTATGGGTGTGGAAAGGCCATAATTGACAGGAGGGTATTCTTCCGGGGGCAACTCTTTTTGAAAGGTGCCGAACATCATGTCCCATATAATCAGAAACATGCCCATGTTGCGGTCGAGGTACAGGGGGTTGTAGGCATGGTGTACCCGGTGGTGCGAGGGTGTCACTAACACATACTCCAACCAGCCCAGTTTGTTCACAAACTCCGTATGCACTAAAATGCCCCAAATTTGGGTCGCGGAGAAGATGAAGACGATGTCGAGCGGCTCAAACCCTGCCAAAGCCAGCGGGATGAAATAAATAAAGCGGTACAATGGCTGGAACACCGAGGAGCGGAATCCGACTGTCAGGTTGAACTTCGGGGAAGAATGGTGCGTCACATGCACCGCCCAGAAGAAACGGCAGAAATGATCGACCCGGTGCAGCCAGTAATACAGGAAGTCCATGCCGACAATGAGCCAGAACCAATACCAAAACTGCGACTCGAAGCTGAACACTTTGTGGGTGTACAACACCTGAAACACAACTACATAAACTGCCCGGAACAACAGGTCGATGCTGCTGTTGAGGATCATAAGGTAAAGGTTGGTAATGGTGTCCTTTACCGTATAAGCATTGCGGTGCTTGTAATGGCTCAATACCATTTCAAGCAAAATCACCCCTACGTACAAAGGCGTGCTGATCAGGATCAAAAACTGTTCTCTTGCAGAATCCATGTGCTAATTTAAATTGTATTCCAGTCTTGCACGACGCTGAACAGCACCCAACTGCTGAGGCAAATGAGTACGATACCAGCGACCCGGACTATTTTTTCGGTCATGCCGGGCTTGAGCTTGCTGCCGATGCGGTGTGCGACATAAGCTTTTATCAGGTCGGTGCAAAAAAGTGTGACCAGGGCTGCGCCCATAAAGAGCCGCGCAAACAACTCCTCCTTGCTGCTGTCATCCGACTTAGCCACAGTGGCTATACTCAGCCAAAAAAGCCAGTTGGAAGGGTTCGTGCTGTTGATGAGAATGCCCTGTAAGTATGAATAACGCCGTTTTGCGATTTTAACGGCGCCCTCCATTTTCAAGGCAAGTTCCTTTTTGCGTGGCCAAACAGCAGAAATGCCAAAGCCCAGGAGCAATAAGCCTGAGAATAAGCCAATCCAGTTTTGAAACCCCGGGTCTGTAGATATTGCCTCCAGTTTGCCCGCACCCCACCAACTTGTCATCACCAGCATACAATCGCTGGTGAAGGCGCCGGCGATCAGCGCCAGGCCGTGTTGCAGCCCATGGCCCAAAATCACCCGAACACTGAGAAAAAACAGGGGGCCAATGAGGAGGCCGTAACCAATGCCCGACATTATTCCTTTGGCAATTGCTTCCATATCCTTAATTTCGGGCGCAAAAGTATTAACATACAAGGGCATCCCAGCCCGATTTTTATAATTTTCACCAAACCATTTTTTCCAATGAGAAACCTATTCCTTTTTTCCAACTTGGTTGTCACCCTTTTTCTGCTGAACGGATGTCCGGCACCAGCACCCAAATTCCCGGTTTTCGACTTAGGAAAACCTTTTGTTATTGCGCAAGGCGCTACCATGCAGACGGCTGATAACGCACTGCTTATCCAATTTGTCAATGTGACTGGAGACAGCCGTTGCCCGGAAGGAGTGCAATGCATTTGGGCAGGTCGGGCCGACTGTGCTTTTATATTAACCAAGGGTGAAGTGTCGGAAAGCGTGACCTTGTCCACGGGCGATTTCAGCCAGGGTGGGAGCGGGCAGGCTACTTTTAATGGGTACACGATTACATTAAATGATGTTGCC
>CAYVPM010000638.1:0-3290 GCA_964453475.1 uncultured Saprospiraceae bacterium
GGAAGCTGGGGGTTAGTTAAAATCACGTAAAATGAAACCCAATTCAATTTTTCTGATTATCTTGTACTATCAAAATCATTCATTTAGGAAACCCATAAATTATGAACAACTTACATTTCTCGGTACTCGGGTGGCTTAGACTAATTTTAGTTTCATTCCTTCCCTCGGCATTAAACGCCCAACAAATTTGTAATATCGAAAGTAGCGCAGGTTCCGGTATTGTTTGCGATGAAGCAGATATTATTGATTTTGATGGACCAATTTTTGTCCGCGTCAAGCTGCACATAATTCAGGACTCATTGGGCAACGGAGGCCAAACTCCCGCACAAATTGAGGAAGCAATGGGTTACCTTGATCGCGCATTTAATAAATTTGAAATCTACTTCCTGATGGATTGCAATATTGAATACATAAAAAGCAATCCTTGTTCTGCATATTTAATGGTACAAGACCCTGGCTACGGTACTTGTATTTCTGGCGCTGATGCTAGTAACGCTATAAATGTGTACTTGTTTCCGGACCATTTTGGGAACAATACAGTAGGAGCCGCAGGTGCCCTGGGTTATATTTCGACAAAACTTGGGATTATCGGCAAAATAGATACCATTACAGATCCTAGCCTTTCAACTGTCCGCTCCTTGCTTTTCGCTCATGAAATGGGACATTGCTTTGGGCTTTACCACACACACTATTTAACT
Source organism: uncultured Saprospiraceae bacterium (assembly GCA_964453475.1). Lineage (GTDB taxonomy): Bacteria > Bacteroidota > Bacteroidia > Chitinophagales > Saprospiraceae > M3007. The sequence continues at coordinate 699 of CAYVPM010000638.1, forward strand.
GGTCAATCATTTGAAGGGGTTGGGAATTGTAATGGAGACCCGGAATGTGTCGATGGATGGAATGGGGCTTTCGCAGGTGATATTGTTACAGATACACCCGCAGACCCAAATCTGTCCCCTAACCCCAATGGCTCTAATTATTCAGATGTTACTTTAGCGACTTGTTCCTGGGATATAATAAAAACTGAGTTTACAATCAATTGCACAGGTCTTCAATATGCTCCTGATGCCAGCAATATTATGTCATACTCATGGATACAATGCTATCGAGGGTTTAGCCCAAATCAGGGGCGCAGGATGCGGCACCACTTAATGGAAAGCACTAAACTCGCCCCAACAATCATCCAACCGGAGCATATTTCCAGTAATACTACCTGGACTACTGTCAATACCCCAGGCGGAATCAGGCTGATTGATGATGTTCTGATCATCGATTCCAGTTTTACCCTTTCCATAGATGCCGGTGTTACTGTAAAATTCAGCAATCAAGGCCGCCTTATTATCATGCCTGGCGCCACACTGCGTTTAAGCGGAACATTGACCGGCCAAACATGCAGCAACAGCAATACCTGGAAAGGCGTTGAAATATGGGGCAATAGCAACGCCACCCAAATTCCTGCAAATCAGGGTCGTTTCATCGGCAATTCAGGTGCTGTTATTGAAAATGCGGATATTGCGTTGCAAACCTGGGGTGGCGATGAAAGCCTGGGCAGCGGGGGGATGATTGCTGCCAAAGGTGTCAGCTTTTTAAATTGCCGCACAGCGGTATCCATTGCCCCGTTCATATCTTCAAACTACCAGGCACGATTTACAAACTGCACTTTCAAAAACACCACTGGGTATCTTCACAACCAACCTTTTCGTTATTTCAATATCTTGCGAGGAGTACGGGGCATACTGTATTCCGGCTGCAAGTTCCTTAACGAAAATGTTCCTGCTTCCAGTGGTACGCCAGCCGATTTTGGGTACGGGATTTTTGCCTTTGATGCAGGATTTTCCGTTGGCCCGGATTGTAGCGCACCGACCTCAAGTTGCTTGCGTTCAAAATTTGAAGGCTTGGGCTATGGCATTTTTATCGGCACCGATAAATTTGCGCCGATAGCCCACACGATTCGAGAGGCCGATTTTACGGATTGTTATGTTGGAATCGAAAATTCCGGGGTTGCTATGGGAACGATGGTGCTCAACAAGTTCAACTTAGGTTCCCTGCCCGGCGCGGATTTCATCCCTGGTCAACTGGGAGTTGTTATGATCGACAACCTGAACGGGTTTACCTTGGAAGAAAATGAGTTTATCGGAACCAGTTCGAGTGTGCGCACTTTCGGCATCTTGTGCGCACAGTTGGGAGAGTTCAGCAATGTGGTGCGGCGGAACAAATTTACCGATGTTTCGCTTTCAAACTATGCGCTTTTTAAAAATGCTGCAGATGGCGCGGATATTCCACGTGGTCTTTATTACGACTGCAACACCAATATTGATGTTGGAGAATACGATTTTAATGTGTTTGGCACGATACGGAGCGAGCAGGGGTTGCAGATTGCTCCAACTATTTATAGACCAGCGGGGAACAAATTTTCGTACACTGGTAGCCCAAGTGACAGGGATTTTGCAAATCCATTTGGTGGTGTGAACTATTATTATCTCCAGAATACCACAAATGAACAACCGATTGACTTTTTGGGGATAACCCCAATTCAACAAGCTACTGCCAACGGATGTGAAATGGTATATTGCAACCTTCCCTGCCCAGAGCCGCACGAAGGTAATATTGACACAATAAAACAGGGTTTCCACCACAGCAAGGCGAACTTTTTGGCCGCCAAAGCAAACTATGAGTCTGCCATTGCGCACAATGAACCAGCCATGGCGGCTCAATTCAGGCAGGAAGCCGGGCATTACAAGCAAAGGATGGATACGGCTGCCTTTGCCGTGTTGAATATGATGCTTGCAGATACCTTGAATAGCTATGTTGGCGATTCCATCCGGCAATGGATACATAATTTGGGCACAATAGGGGCGGAACTTTCCAGGGCGGGCGATTTCCTGGCAATTGGCGACCTGGAAACTGCAAGCGAAATCATTGAAGATATTCCCGAAAACTTTTCGTTGAGTACCGCTGTGGAATCTGACATCGATCAGGTAAAAAGTTTGTTCGAGCAGCTTTCATTGTACAAACCCTACAACTTGAGCCGGCAAACCATCCAGCAATTGGAAGTGCTTGCGCTGGATACTCTAGGCTTTGCCCCGCCATTGGCCCGCAACTTGCTTCGACTAAACGGAAGGGACTTTCCACCGTACATTTTGCCGGAAATAGGAGAGCGGCACCAGCCAGGAAAACCTAATTCTACTGTAGGTAAGCTGGATGTAGCCGTATTCCCCAACCCGGCCCGAGATTATGTGGTTTTTTCATCTCAGACCAATTTGGGGATTGTCTTCAATATTACGATTTATGATCCAATTGGCAAGGTTGTATGGGAATACCACGGGAAAAAGCCCGAAAAACAAATCATTTGGGAACTGTCGTCCGTTCCTGCTGGCTTATATATCTATGTGTTAAAGGGCGCATCTGATAATGTGAGCGGAAAGGTTGTC
>CAYVPM010000639.1:0-3289 GCA_964453475.1 uncultured Saprospiraceae bacterium
GACAATCCGCTTACCCACGGAGAAGCCATTGCCATTGGCATGATCTGTGAGCTGGAAGGCTCGGAGCGCCGCGATGCAGTGGCGGCTTTTATCAAGCGTGTTTTCCCAGATCGCCATATTCCGGAGTCGGCATTTTCGGCGATTTGGGCGTTGATGCAGCAAGATAAAAAGAACGCGTTTGGGAAGGTGCGTATGGCTTTGCCGGATGTGGGGGGGGATGGGATGAGGGTGGTGGAGTTGAGCTGGGAGGGGCTTGTAGATGGGTTGAAGAGGTACAACGCTAATGGACTATGATTTTTTTGATTGGGAATGATTGATTTTGAATTGATTACAAATATTGGCTTGCGCAAAACCTGGTGGCTTGAGGAATGGTAGGGTATGCAAGTTTAAAAACTTTGGGAATTGACGCCTATGTCACTAAAAAGGTTGGAGATTGGTGAAAGGGGCGTTTGATAGTTTGAATATTCAAAGATTTGGCGAAAATAAATTTGGCAAATGTGTTGATATATTAGAATCGGGTCTATACATTTGTGTAGGTTACCTCAAATTGAAACATTCATGCCTACTAAGCCCCAATGTTCAAAAGATATATGCCCCCTGTACACTGCGTCCATTTGTGCGTGTGTACAGGGGGCATTTTACATTGGGCACTTGCCCGCTACGGATGAGTAAGTGAAAATCAAAAAGTTACTTAATCTTCCGTTGTAGGGAAGCAAGAGTTCTTGACATGTAAACCTAAAAAAACCAAAATATGAGCTGTCCTACTTCAATCGCAGGTACTCCAAGTGAATCACCTAAAACTTTTGCAAATTGGGCTAGAAATGTCGAGTTTACCACTCGACAGTCTTTTCGACCTACCACTCGTGGAGAGGTTGTAGAAATAATTCGGACTGCTGAGGCTGACCCTCAGGGTAAGGTAAAATGGGCAGGTAGCCGATGGTCATTCATGCCAACTTTCGTTACCGAAGACATCGTTATAGAAAGTGATGATATTTTTGGGTTGGTTGAAATAAATTTGGGAGATAGTGATATTAACCAGCGTAGGATTTTATCACATTTGTCTTTAAGTCCTAATGTACAAATACCTTTTGATGAGGGTTTATTGGTACATATTAAAGGCGGAACAAAAATATTTAATGTTAACCGCCTTTTACATGGATTGCCGATTTTGCCAAACAGGACTATTCATCCAATTCCTGATGACGAAGCCCCTGCGGTTTTAGAATGTTTGCCAAACAGCAGGGCAATGCCAACACTTGGGGGTTCTGGCGGTCAGTCAATTGCTGGCGCAATTTCAACTGGAACTCATGGAGGAGATATTGGCCTAAGTCCAATTGCAGATGCCGTTGTCGCAATACATCTTATTGGTCCTGGCGGACAGGAATGGTGGATTGAAAGAAGTGCTGGCATAACTGCTGGAACTGAGGAAGATACAAGATTAGAGCTGGAAATGCTTTCTACAACTTTTCCAGACGCAGGCATTGAGATATGCAGGGATATAATAGTTAAGAAAGATGATACGACCTTTAATGCGGTCATGGTTTCACTTGGTAGAATGGGTTTTATCTACTCGTTGGTAGTCAAAGTTGAAAAACCTTTTAAGTTAAAAGAAAGACGGAGAGATGATATTTGGGAGACATTTAGAGCGAATTTAACGAGCCTAAGTTCCCTAAGAAATTTTGATGCTGCTCACCCTGACACACGATTGCAGGTTAGTAATATTCACTACTTGAATATTCTAATTATGCCATTTCGAAATAGTTCGGGTCAGCATGTATGCAAAATTGCTACCCGCGAAAAATTTACACCCGACATTGGCGATAATTGTATGGGTTTGCCACCCACAGCACCAACAGGTGGCGGTGCAACTGATTTCGGTGGCACAATTACCAGTTGGATGTGCAAACTTACCGATGTACGAACTATACTATTGTTTCTCATACCATTACTTGCAACACTGGTTGCATCAGCAGGCCTTTTAGCTATTTCAATTGGAGTGCTTGCCTCTATACCTTTTTTTGGGTGGGCTTTGGCCGCCGCCGCTATTGCAGCGCTGGCAGCATTGACAGTAGTAATTACGGCTTTAACAGGATTGATTGGTTATCTTACTTTTAGCGGCAGTTTAACATCAAGAGAGTTAATCGCTGCGATTAGCGACTTTGCTTTTAGGTTTGGTTTTAGAGAAATCATGATAGATGCCTTGATAGGGCTTTTCAATTCAGTTTACGCGGTAACAAGGGATGGAGAACCTAAAATTGATACTGCCTTTAGTTGGAAAATTATGGATACCTATGGTTATAATGGGGAGGATTTTTGCGAAAAAGCAGATTCAATGGATTTTGGCTTTGATGCCTTTTTGACCAATAGTAGCGGCTTACCTGTTTATTTCGATTTTATTGATGGAGTATTGCAGATTTTTGAAGATCTAAGAAATAGAAATATTGTAATCGCCGGAAATTTAGCATTGCGGTATTCAAGCAATACGAGTTCATTTTTAGGTATGTCTAGATTTCCGACTACCTGTCATATTGAAATTGCTGCACTAAGAGGCTTTGCTGGTAATACGGAATTTATAGAAAGAGTGCAATTACTTGCTAAAAGTTTCAATGCTGTTCCTAGTTGGGGTCAACTTATAAATCACTACAACGCATTGGATATTAGTCGCATCCACGGTATCAATTTGGTTCAATGGAGACGTGTATTAACCAATCTAATAAGAGTTGGAGGAGGACGAGATTTTACTTTTAGCAATAACTTTACTCAAGCATATAATTTAGAGCCTTTTGAAGACACACCTATATCTTCAATTACAGTAGATCTATTAGTGGGAGGCGATAGCCTTGGTGATACTGATTGGATAAGGCATGATGTTAGCCAAGATTTTTTATTTGTAAGATTAAGGAGTTCGGCAACTGTTGAAATTAGCCTAAATGAAAATACAACATGGAATGCATTTACAACGCATTCACGTAGAATTGATTTGCCGTTAGGTACTGTTTGGGGAGATGTGTTAGCGGTAGGAATTCGGCATATTGCTGCTGGCAATGATTGGAATGCTGATAACTGGACTATGGATAGGATAGTAATTTCTTCAATTACACCTACTGGTGGAGTAATGGAAAGATTTAATACGACAGGCACTCCAATTCATCAGTTCCAAAAAAATGCAAACCAAATATGGGAACATTCTTTTGAATGATAAAAAGAAAAAGCCGAAAACAAGAGAGAGATCAATAAACTGTGTCAGGTGTAGTGCTCCAAAAGCCCGCCCCCCCCTTCCTACCGCTCC
>CAYVPM010000640.1:0-1507 GCA_964453475.1 uncultured Saprospiraceae bacterium
GGGAGGTTTGAACAAGGCAATGAGGCCCAGGGTCAGCAAAGGGAAAACCAGGTATTGCGCCAACATACCCACCGCGATGGATTTGGGGAACTGCGCCACTTTCCGGAAATCGGAGAATCGCACGTCGAGCGCGACGCTGAACATGAGGAATGCCATGGCGATGTTCAGGACGAACATCTGGTTGGGGTTGAAGTGGAGGTGAAGGGTGTCGACTGGGTGCATAAGTTAGTTTGGTTTCAAGCCTTTCAAGAATTGTCTGAACTATTAATCCGCTCCAAAAACTCCCCTTCGCTCCAAATCTCCACCGTGCCCAGCGCCTGGGCCTTTTTCAGCTTTGAACCTGCTTTTTCACCCACCACCAGGATGCTCAAGTGCTTGCTCACCCCGCTGGCAAGGCTCGCGCCCGCGCCTGCAGCCAGCTTTGCCGCTTCTTCGCGCGTCATTTGTGCGAGCGTGCCCGTAAACAGGATGCTCTTGCCATAGAGCGGCCCGTCGAGGTTTACGTCCGTTTTTTTGTCCTCATCCGTCTGCCGCAAGTTCACCCCCAGACTATCCAGGCGGCGGAACAGTTCGATGTTCGCTTCGGTAAGGAAAAAGTTGAATACATTTTGGGCCAGCACCGGACCCACGTCTTTAATGGTCTGGTATTTTTCGAGGTCCCAGTCCTTCAGATCCAGCACGTGTTCGATTTCGGCCGCCAACAGTTTGCTGCCTTTTTGGCCCAGATGGTGGATGCTGAGCGAGTGCAGCAGCCTGTGAATCGGGTTTTGCTTGGCTTTGTCCACCGCTGCTTTCATGTTGGCCGCCGATTTTTCGCCAAAGCCTTCCAGTTGTGCAATTTGTTCGTAATCAAGCTGGTATAGGTCGGCGATGTCGTGCAGCCAGCCCAATTTGTAAAACTTCTCGATGGTACTGGCCCCCAGGCCTTCAATGTCCATGGCGTGTTTGGAGGTATGGAATATCATGCGGCCCAGCACCTGGGCTTCACAGGCAGCATTTTCGCAGCGCCATATCGCTTCGTCTTCCGGCTTCACGAGCACCGACTGGCATACGGGGCAATGTGTGGGATACACGATGGGCAGTTCGGTGCCCGTACGGAGTTCCGGCAAGCTTTTCACGATGTAGGGAATCACGTCGCCTGCCCGCTCTACCAACACCTGGTCGCCGATGCGGATGTCCTTGGCGCGGATGAATTCCTCGTTGTGCATGCTCACGTTTTGCACGGTCACGCCGGCCAGGGCTACGGGTTCGAGTTTGGCGACGGGTGTGACAGCGCCAGTTTTGCCCACCTGGTATTCCACGTCGCGCAGGCGGGTAGTGGCCTGCCGGGCTTTGAACTTGAAAGCGATGGCCCAGCGCGGGTGGTGGCTGGTTGCGCCGCATTTTTCCTGCAATTCCAGGCTATTCACCTTCACCACCATACCATCGAGTTCGTAAGGATATTCGTCGCGGTACTCCTGCCATGCCTGGCAAAACTCGATCACCTCGGCGATGTTCCGGCAGGTTT
>CAYVPM010000640.1:1517-3286 GCA_964453475.1 uncultured Saprospiraceae bacterium
AGGCAAATGTTGTTGGGTGCCGGTTTTGGCCAGCGGAGTTTTAAAAGAAAGCGACTCCAGCAATTGTATGCTTTCGTCGTGGCTTTTGAATGTTTCCAGCACGTTGTTGCCCTCTTTATCCACGGCATAGCCCAGTTGGTACAGGAATGCTTCCAGCCCGCGCTCTGCAGCTTCTTTGGGGTCTTTCATCCGCAGGCCGCCGGTGGCTGCATTGCGGGGGTTTGCGAATACAGCTTCCCCAGCTTCTTGCCGTGCTGTGTTTATCTTTTCAAAAATATCCTTTCGGATAAGTGCTTCCCCGCGCAGCTCTACTTTCACGATGCCTTTTTTGGAAAAAGCGGCTTGCAGCGGCACCGAGCGCAGGGTGCGGATATTGGCCGTAATCTCGTCGCCGATGTAGCCGTTGCCGCGGGTAGCCGCGCGGGTGAGGCGATCGTTTTCGTACACCAATGCGATGGTGCCGCCATCGTATTTGGGTTCCACGCAGTACTCGATGTCCGCATCGCTTTCGAGCTTACAGAGTTTTTTCACCGCTGTATCGAAGTCGTTCAGGTCTTCGGCGTCGTAGCTGTTGTCGAGGGAAAGCATGGGGGTAAGGTGAGGCACCTGGGCAGCATTGTCCACCAGGTCTTTCCCCACGCGCTGGGTTGGGGAATCCGGGGAGATCAAATCCGGGAATGCCGCTTCGATGGTCTGAAGTTGTTTGTACAACTGATCGTACTCGAAGTCGCTGATCACCGGGTCGTTGCCGACATAATAGCGCCACTCATGGTAGCGCAGCACGCGCACGAGGTCTTCCACGCGCTCGGCGGGCGGCTCAGAGAGCAGCTCGGCCTGCGGGGTGTACAGGAGCTTTTTGGAAAGGTCGTATAGGTTTCGTTGTTCGTCGGCCTGGTACATCCGTGGTTAATGTGATAATTTGATAATGAGGGAATTTGATAATGCTACGGCAGAATTTGGAATTGGGGAGGGGGCTTGGGTTCCTTCCTCTGCAAAAGTAGTAGATATAGCGTGCTTGAGGTTACAAACTGTAGAAATGAACGTGAATTTGCGCCATTTTAGCATGCTGAAACCCCTGGTCAGTACTGCCACATTAAGCCAGTCTGCACAAACCAGCTCCTGGCCCAAAGGAACGCAATCACCAACATAAGTGGCCTCGGATTTTTTTGCGGAAAGTACTGATAATGAGGGATGATTCATGTTTTGGGCGCAGCCCAAAAAAAAGCCACCCCGAGACTTCCTCGAGATGGCTCTGTACGAATTCCACCGTTTTTCTTTACTAAATGATAAGGGCTTGTGGATCGTCGTGATTTCCTTGGTTTAAAGTGGACGGGCTTGGCATTACATTTTAGGCAACAATACCGCGTCAATAGACTGGATAACCCCATTCGACTGGTACACGTCGTAGGTATTGATGTTGGCAGCGTTGCCATTCTCGTCTTTTACCATAATGTTGTGCTCACCGTTCATCACAAAGGTGAGGGTGCCACCGCTGACAGTTTTGAGCTTGTTTTCTCCTTTTTTAATCATTTTTGAAAGGGCCTTAAAATCGTACTTGCCTGCGACCACGTGATACGTGAGCACTTTGGCCAGTGTGGCTTTGTTTTCTGGTTTCAGCAGGGTTTCGACCGTGCCAGTCGGCAGGTTTTCAAAAGCGTCATTTACCGGGGCAAATACCGTGAACGGGCCTTTACCTTTCAAAGTTTCTACCAAGCCTGCGGCGCTTACTGCAGCCACCAAAGTGGTGTGCGCTTTTGAGTTTATGGCAT
>CAYVPM010000641.1:0-3284 GCA_964453475.1 uncultured Saprospiraceae bacterium
ATCCGAGCACGGGCGTCACTCCAGCCCCAGGCGCCACGGGAGTACAGTACCGCTGCAGGGCAAAAAAAATTCCGGGTTGTGTTGCCGCTGGCCAATGGTTCCCTTGAAACCTTTACCGTGGCAAAAACCCGCGTGATCGACCCGGCGTTGGAAGCCCTCCATCCCGAAATCGGCACCTATGCCGGTGCGGCCATGAACATACCGGGGATGCAAGTTCGTATCACCATTACGCCAACCTGGGGCTTTCAAGCCATGATTATGCGCGCCGACAAAGGAATTGAATATGTGGAACCTTTGGCCGCATGGCAAAACGTGTACTACATGGCTTATGACAGGCTGGATCTGCCCTCCGACCCGCGCCATGAAGCGGCACAATTTTGCCAATCGCTGCATCCTGAAATCACAGCGCCTCAACAGGAGTCTCCTTCACCGCGATTCAGCCCGGGTAATGCAGGCCCCGGCGAAGGCGAAAAACTCCTGGGCGGCCCTGTTGATTTGAAGGTGTACAGGCTTGCCTGTGCCGCCACTGGAGAATTCTCCCAAGACAACGGTGGCAACAAAGATGCTGTTTTCCAAAAAATCACGAATGTGACCAACATGCTGAACGGGATATACGAACGGGATATAAATATCAGGTTGATACTCATCCCTGAATCGTATAACGTGATTTTTCTCGACCCCGCAACTGACCCCTATACAGGATCGGGTGTGCATATCTGGATAGACCAAAACCCTGACGCCTTGAACCAGAATTTGCCCGGCAGCAACCTGTATGATATTGGGCATGTGTTTGGGCGCTTTCAGGGCGGCACCACCATCGGAATCGCGCAACTCAGCTCCTGTTGTTCTGCAAACAAAGGGAGAGGCGCTTCTTCCGACAATATCCCTTACGGCGATTATTTTTTGGGCATTGTTGCCCACGAAATGGGCCACCAATGGAGCGCTGGACATACTTTCAACCAGTGCACCCCCGGAGATGGCTTCAGTGACGACTCTGCCTGCGAGCCTGGCGGCGGCAACACCATCATGGGTTACAACTCTTGTGGCAACAACAATACAACGGGCGGCAGAGACCTGTTCTATCATTCCTGCTCCTTGACCGAAATACGGAAGTTTGTCGAAATGGATGGCGGCGCCACCTGCGGCACGATCATGCCGACCACCAACAACGCCCCCATAGCAAGCACGGCCTATCCTGCCGTAACACATATCCCCATCAGCACACCGTTTGAACTGACAGGCTCCGCTACCGACCCCGATGGAGACCCCATGACCTATTGCTGGGATCAAATTGACCTGGGCCCTACCAGCCCTTTGGGCAGCCCTACCACGACGGCGCCAACTTTCCGTTTCTATGAGCCTAGTACCAACCCAACCCGAACTTTTCCCAATATCCAAAGAATCATTGCAAACGTCAACCACAAAACAGAGGTGCTGCCTACTTATGCGCGCGACCTTAATTTTGCTTTTGTCGTGCGCGACAACAAGCCCAACGGCGGCGGCGTGTCAAGGGCAAACGTGAAACTTCGCGCCAATGCGGCGGCAGGGCCTTTTCTGGTGACCTACCCCAACGAAAGCAGCGCATCCTGGAATGTCGGAGAATGGCAAACAGTGCTTTGGGACGTGGCCAACACAGACAAAAGCCCCATAAACGCTAAAAATGTAAACATCAAGCTCAGCACCAACAATGGCCTGGATTACCCCACCACACTGGCTACAAACGTGCCGAATATTGGGAGATGCTGTATCCAGGTGCCCAATAATGTAGGCGCAAACAACCGCATTCGCGTGGAAGCGGCAGACAATGTGTTCTTCGATATCTCCAATGCGGCGTTCCAAATTGTGCAGGCCACACAGCCCTCCGTTTCGATGTGCGCAGCATCATTATCAGACCTGGTCTGCTTGCCCGGCGTTTACACCAACCAGATAAACACCATTGCTGTCGCCGGCTTTTCTACGCCGATAACCCTATCCGCTACCGGGCTGCCCAATGGGGCAACGGCAACTTTCAGCCCCAATCCGGTGCAGCCAGGCAGCAGTGCCACCATGACCGTTTCGTTTCCAGGAAACTCCGTGGAAGCCACCTTTGATGTGACAGTTTCAGGTACCGCAGGGGCGGCGAACCTTTCTTCCCTGCTGACACTCAGCATTGTTAACAACGATCTGGCTGCGTTTAAACCCCTTTCGCCCGCGAATGGGGCCGCTGGTGTCAACAAAAACCCTTTGCTACAATGGCAGGCCGTACCTGATGCCGATTTGTATGACATCGAGTTGGCAAGCAACCCTTCGTTTGAATCTTCGGTGCTGATCGCTTCCGGGCAAAACATTGTGTCCGGCAATTTCCAGGTGTCCGCCGCCCTGCAAGAAGGTGGCGTGTACTACTGGCGTGTGCGGGCAAAAAACACCTGCGCCGATTACCCTTGGTCGGACCCACAGGTATTCGTGGTAGCGGTACAAAGCTGCAATGTTTTCGCAGCGACCGACCTTCCCAAAAACATCTCGGCCAATGGCACCCCAACCGTGGAGTCAAAAATTACCCTGGCAAGTGGCGGGGCAATCAGCGATATCAACGTTAAAAAGGTTCAAGGCAACCACAGCTTTTTCAAAGACCTTGAGGCCAACCTGGTTGGGCCTACAGGTATAACAGTTTTATTGTGGAAGGACAAATGCCCGCAAAATTCCACTTTTAACCTTGGCTTTGATGACGGTGCAGCAGGGGTATTCGGCTGTCCGCCACCGAACAATGGCAATGCCTTCAAGCCAGTTGGCTCATTGAGCGCCTTTATAGGGCAGTCTGCCGCAGGCGAGTGGACGTTGCGCGTTAAGGACAATGCTGTCAGCTCCGGCGGTTCGCTAGCTGGGTTCGAATTGGAGATTTGCTCCAATAACGTCCTCAACCCGCCCATGATCGTTAAAAACGATGTATTGACGCTGGCGCCAGGTACCAACGCGCCCATCGGCGAGAACTTGTTGAAAGCGGAAGACGCCGATAACACGCCCACTCAACTCGTATTCACCTTGATGAGCCTCCCGAAAAACGGGCAACTGCAGGTGAATGGTTTATCCGCAACCGTAGGCAAACAATTCACACAGGCCGATATCAGCAATGGCGCCCTGCGTTATTTCGATTATGGCCTCAACCAGGGCGCTGATAATTTCAAATTCTCGGTGGCCGACAACCAGGGCGGATTGGCCAATGGCACATACGCAGTACAGCCCAATGCGGTCAGCGTCCAGGAACCCGCTACAGCCCTTTCATTCGAGCTCGCTCCCAACCCTGCAGG
>CAYVPM010000642.1:0-3267 GCA_964453475.1 uncultured Saprospiraceae bacterium
GGTTCTTGGCGCGGGCACTGTTCCCCAGTCGATCCCCACTGCGAGATCTGAAGAAAGCCCCAGGCCACGAGTGTCATTGGCATTTGCCTGAATTTCCGGATCCAAACCTGGATATTTCGTGAACGTAAGCGCATTTTGTGCCGTGATATACAACCTGAAACCACCAATATCTTTCCACTTGAGCAGGTCTTTAAAATTGTAGCCCAGCGTAATATTTCGGACACGCAGGTATGAACCATCTTTCAGGAATCGAGTCGACGCGCGACGGTTGCCATTTCGGTCGTCCAAACTCACTTTTGGAATGTCGGTGTTGGGGTTTGTGGGGGTCCAACGGTTGAGGATATCGCTGTAAGAATTGAACCCGCGCGACTGTGTTTCGTAGGCAAAATTGCCGTACAAGAAATATACGTCGTTGCCTTGTACACCTTGAATCAGGGTCGAGAAATCAAAGTTTTTCCAATTCAAGCTGAGATTCACGCCGTAGGTAAAATCCGGAAACGGGTTGCCAATATGCGTACGGTCTTTGTCGTCAATTTTGTTGTCGCCATTCAGATCAGCAAACCGAACGTCGCCCGGACGGGTATTGGTCGTTTGGAACGGGCTGCCATCGATTTCTTCCTGTGTCTGGAAAATCCCCATCGTTCGATACAGGAAAAATGACCCGACCGGGAAGCCGGTTTCAGTTTTGGTCAAAGCGCCATCGGAGAGGCCAAATCCACCCAGAATCGGTTCGCTGTTGGCAATGGAGGTGACTTTATTGCGGATCGCAGAGATGTTTGCCCCGATGCTGTAATTGAATCTTTCTATGCGATTTTTGTAGATAAGGCCAAGTTCCACCCCCTTGTTTTCAACCGAAGCGGCGTTGACATAAGGTGGCCTGACCGAGCCGCCTGCTTGTGGCACCGGTACACGGACCAAGATATCATCGGTGGTTTTGCGGAACACATCGGCGATCAAAGAAAACCGGTCTCCCCAAAAACTCATGTCTATCCCCAGGTTAATCTGGGTGCTGGTTTCCCAACGGATATTGCTGTTTCCGGTTTCGAGAATCGTAGCACCTGTTACGATCTGGTTGCCAAAAACATACACCTGATTTCCTGTGCTAACCAGCGAGCTATAAGGGTATATCCCGATTTCCTGGTTGCCGAGTTGGCCCCAGCTGGCCCGGATCTTCAGGCTGGATATGAATTTGATCGGGTCAAAAAATTGTTCATTCGATACATTCCAGGCCGCAGAAACGGAAGGGAAAACAGCCCAACGATTGTTTTTCCCAAATCGTGAAGAACCGTCGCGGCGCAGTGCAGCACTCAGCACGTAACGGCTTTTGTAGGAATATCCGGCCTGTGCAAAGTAGGACAACAAAGCCCATTCTGTGGCAATCCCTGAGGCCCCAACATTGCCGAGTGCTTCCGGGATGCTCGCATCAATGTACCGGAACAGCGGGTCGGTTCGACGGAAATTATTAGCAGACGCGCCTAAATAATCGGTATGATTCTGAATAGCCTCCATGCCCAACAGTGCGGAAATGCGGTGACCGCCAAAGGTTCGCTGAAAATCTGCGGTGTTGTTCCATACCAGGGTCTGGTTGAATACGCGACCTTCATTGAGCGAGGTGGGGTTATAAATAGCCTCAGAAAGACGTTCTTTGTAAAGCTTTTCCTGCTCAAACTGAAAATCGCCACCCAAGGTCGTGCGCAACTTGAGGCCATCCATGAGTTTTAGTTCAGCAAATACATTCCCAAATACCCGGTATCGTTTGATGTTCCAATTGGTATTGTTGATAAAAACAACCGGGTTTGCATTGCCGTCACCGTATAGGGTGGGGTCGCCGAGTTCGGAACTGACCTTGACATAACTTCCATCTGCATTTTGACTGCGGAAAACCGGCGCTGCAATAAGTGCGTAACGAATACCGCTCAATTCATTTCCAGGGCCAAAGCCGTCGCCCGAACCGCCGATCACCTTCCGATCAGTATGGGAGAACGAAAGGTTGTTACCCAATTTGAAACGTTTGTTGCCTATCTCGCCATTGAATCGCACCTGGTATTTATCAAAACCCTGGCCTTTGAATATACCATCCTGGGTATGGTATTCGCCTGACAAGTAAAAATTGCTTGATTCGCCGCCACCAGAAGCAGAAAGGGCATAATGCTGGATAGGAGCGGGGTTGAACACCTGATCCAGCCAATCAATATTGGGTAGGGTATCCAAAATAGCCGGATCGTACAAGTCCAGCTGATTGGCTGGATTGCGGAGGGTATTGGCGTTGGTGATGGCTTCGTTGCGAATGGTCAGGTATTCCTCTGAGTTGAGCAAAGTCGGCAGGCTGACCACATTTTGAATACCGGAATAGGCTTCAAAACTGAACGTTGGTTTGCCTGATTTGCCGCGCTTAGTGGTGATGAGTACCACGCCGTTGGCAGCTCGGGCGCCGTAAATAGCTGCTGCTGCGCCGTCTTTCAAGACCTCGAGCGATTCGATGTCGCCGGGAGAAAACATGTTGATATTACCTGTAGTCGGTACGCCATCGATGACAAAAAGTGGATTGTTATTGCCCAGTGTACCAGCCCCACGGATGCGCACGGCAATATCGTCGCCGGGGGATCCGGTTACCTGTGTGACCATAACACCCGGCGCCTGCCCTTGCAATGCCTGATCGATGCCTACTACGACAAGTTTTTCAATGTCCTTTGATTTTATGGAGGTGATGGCAGAGGATATATCACTGCGGATCTCTTTTTTGTAGCCGGTTATGACCACATCCTGCAAAAGGTTCACTCCGGTGTTCATGATCACAGGAAGTATGGCGCGGCTTTGCACCGATATTTCCTGGTCGGAAAAGCCCGTGTAGCGGAAAAGTAATTTTGCACTGGAAGAGGCCAGCGTCAATCGAAAAGCCCCGTTAATATCGGTTAGGGTTCCATTTCCGGGAGATACGCCCATTTCCTGAATGCTGACACCGATCAAGGCCTCTCCCCCTTCGTTCGATACAACCGTTCCTGACACCTCAAAGGTTTGTGCGCTTGCGATCTGAAGGCTGAATAGCAGGAGTATAAAGCAGATAAAGCGTACCAAATGTAGAGAGAAAAAACGTGCACTGGATGCATCGTGCCAGATCAAAAGACCCTTGCGCAGCGACGTTTTAAAAGAAATAGAAGTGCTCATAGCCAGCGGATAGTGATTGAGTTTGGCCACACTACTGGACATTTTTCGGGGTAACAGTAAAATGTACCGCCAAACTTCTGTTTGGCCACTCATGCCAAACAG
>CAYVPM010000643.1:0-3263 GCA_964453475.1 uncultured Saprospiraceae bacterium
TAGGTCATCGCGAGGCGCGTCACCGAGTCCATCACCAGCAGCACATCCGTGCCCAGGTCGAGCGGGCGTTTCAAGTCGGGGCGCAGCAGGTCGTAAGGCGTACCGTAGCGATACCGCGAGAAATAAACGCGTTGGCGGGGGTAAGGATCAATTTCATAGAGCATCTCCTGCCGCTGCTTGGCGCTCATGTTAGTCGGGCACTTGGTAACGATAATGATATCAGCGCGACGGTAGCCATTGCGCCATTCGCGCAAACGACCGGAAGGCAGCAGCCATTCACGGGTAAAAGGGCGGTTAAACTCGGTAAGCATGATGTTTAAACCCGGCGTTACGGCCAAATGTTGAAAGGCATCGTCCAACAGTACGCATTGGGTTTGCGGGTTATTTTTTACCAGTTCCGGCACGCCCAATGCCCGGCTTTCACTCACCACGATGGGTGTTTCGGGGAATTTCCGTTTGAACTGCAAAGGCTCATCGCCTACTTCAAGGGCTGTATCCAGGGTGGTCACCTGGCGATAGCCCTCCGTTTTTCGGCCATAACCGCGGCTCAGTACAGCAACGTTCAAGTAATCGGTCAGCCAGCGCAGCAGGTATTCGATGTGCGGCGATTTCCCTGTGCCGCCAACGCTCAGGTTGCCTACCGAAATCACCGGCAGGTCGAATTTTACGCTGCGCAACACCCCAATCCGGTACAACAAGTTGCGAAGGCCCACCGCCAGGCCGTACAGCAGGGCGAAAGGGAGCAAGAGGACGCGTATTACGATGTCTTGTGGCATGAAAACTATGATTCGCCTGATTTTTGTGATTAACAATGATTGATTCAACTATCTCGAATTGATTACAAACATCGGTGTGCACAAAACCTGGCGGGGTGCGGTATATTTCGGTGAACAGCGCGGCTGGTTTTCAAACCAAACAATGCCAAACCAGCAAAAGATCAAGTAGCCAAAAATTAAAAAGTCCCGAAGGGAACACCTTCGAGACTCTTTTGTTGTGGTACCTCCCAGAATCGAACTGGGGACACATGGATTTTCAGTCCATTGCTCTACCATCTGAGCTAAGGTACCCTAGCTGCTTTTTTGAGCGGGGCAAAGATACACCTGATATTACCAGAACAGGAAAGGGTTTTTGCGATTTTTTTCAAAAAACTAATTTTTCTTGCTTTGAAGCGTTGAAGATAGTCAACGCAAAGTGGTTATGAATGACGAAATGCTACAATCATTTTTAAATTAAGCATTTGTTTCACTCAATCATTCAAAATCACTTTAATCACAGTAGAACTTGTTTGGCACCTCGAAAACGATCTACCGTCGCACATTGCTGTACTCCGACGTACTTTCGCAACAAAAAAAGCTTCCATACTACCCATGTTCGCAAATCTTCTGGCCCTGCCCTTTGTTTTTGGCGCTTTAACCTTTTTGTATCTCGCCTGGACAGTTGATAACAAATATGCGCCCTATATGATTCCATTTTTGATCGTTGGGGCAATTATTTATATCATGAGTCCGCAGATAAACTGGTGGTGGTACAGCAAAAACATGCCCAAACTGAGTGAAGGGCTCACAAAATTGCTCAAGCGGTTTTGCCTGTTTTACCAAAACCTGCCTGCTGCCGATAAAAGGAAGTTTGAGGGCCGGGTAGGCCTTTTCCGCATGGGTACCAATTGGACCCCTATCGGTTGGCCCGACGATGAAATGCCACCCGATGTGGAATTGGCTCTGGCAGCCCAAGCTGTTTCCCTCACCTTTCACCGGGAGCAATTTTTGTTCCCGGTTTTTGAAAAGGTGATCGTTTACCCCAAAGCTTTCCCTTCCCCCAACCATCCTTACCCGCACTCTTCCGAGCTACATGAAGCAGATGGCTGCCTTATTTTTTCTGCCGAACACCTGATGAAGGCATATTTCAATCCAGGCCAATTGTATCAAATTGGTTTGCATGAGTATGCGAAAGCTTTTGTGCTGGCCTACCCAGGGGAAGATTGGCCTGTACTTGAAGGGGACCAGGTTTGGGAAGGTATGGAAACGCTCAGCGGCATGTCGCGCGAACACGTCGAAAACGTTGTCGGGCTTACGAGCCTCGATGCCTTGCCGGTGGCCATCCACCATTATTTTATGTTCCCACTGACATTTAAAAAGGCATTTCCGGAAACCAGCGCCCAATTGGACAAAATATTTTCTCCCCAAAATTTAATCGAGTAGCCAAGCCTTTCACCACATTTTTCAATGTTAAAAACCACCGGCATCGTATTCCGAACCATAAAATACGGCGAAACCAGCGTGATCGCCGATATTTTTACAGAAGAGAAAGGCTTGCACACCTTCATCGGTGGAGGCGTACGCTCCGCCAGGGCGCGTATGCCCTTCAACCTTTTCCAACCGATGATGGTGGTTGATTTGGTGTCTTATTATCGCGACGACCAGAATGCCGTGAACCGCCTCAAAGAACTGCGCGCAGGGGAGATTTGGCAAAGCATCCCTTTTGATATCCGGCGAGGCGCCGTGGCGCTTTTCATGGCGGAAATTTGCCGAAAAAGCATCCAGGAAGCCGAAGAGAACCGCGCGCTGTTTTCTTTTTTACTGGAAAACCTGCGCTGGCTCGACACCTCCCCTCACCCCATCGCCAACCTGCACCTGCATTTTTTGCTGGGCCTTTCCGGTTTCCTGGGCTTCCAACCCGAAGTGGATATGGAAGAGCGCGAAGCATGTTTTTTTGATTTGAAAGAAGGCACTTTTAGCCCGGTGCCGCTGCCCCACACGCATTTTTTGGAATCAGAGGCCACGGCGCAAATGCTGGCCCTGTTCCGTTCGGATTTGGAAAATTGCCATGAGATCGCGCTCACGCGCCCGGAACGCAAGCTGTTGCTGAGCAAGCTCCTCCAGTTTTATGAATTCCATGTGGAAGGCTTTAACGGCGTGAATACGCCGGAGATTTTGGAGATGGTGCTGGGGTAGTGCGACATTTATGTCGCCCGAAAAAGGCCATTTATGGCCGTAATAAAGACTAAAAAAGCTTGCCTTGCCTAAACTCGAATGACTAAAGCCTTGCTTTTACGGCCATAAATGGCCTTTTTCGGGCGACTTGAAAGTCGCGCTACCACCAATAAAAATGCCCCAGCCAGTTATCGGCCGAGGCATTTTCTTATTCTACAAGATCAGGAACTAGCGTCTTCCGCCACCGCCGCCGCCGCCACGGCGGTCGTCACGGCCGCCACCGCCACCACGGCGGTCATCGCGGCCACCGCCACGGCGGTCGTCACGGCCACC
>CAYVPM010000644.1:0-3260 GCA_964453475.1 uncultured Saprospiraceae bacterium
GAAAAACAGATGCCAAGAAAGAAAACAAATGCCGTGCAAACCGTCCACCGTCTACCGTCTACCGTCCACCGTCCACCGTCTACCGTCTACCGTCCACCGTCTACCGTCTACCGTCACCACACCACCTGAGCAAGATCACCAAAATAGCGACAAATAGTGCTGACTTTTGCACCTTACTTATTTGCTCAATAGATTTCGCGCCTTGAAGCACCTCGCTCATTTCCTGCTTTTAGGGTTGTTGGTGTCCGCCTGTAAAAAACAAGTGGAACAAACACAGCCCAGCCTAACGCCCATATCCGAATCGGTGTATGCTTCTGGCATCATCAAAAGTAAAAATCAGTACCAGGTGTTTGCTACGGTTAGCGGCCTGATCCAGAAAATTCTGGTGCAGGAAGGAGATATGGTTAAAGCCGGCGATCCTTTATTTGTCATACAAAACGCTACTGCCCAACTCAACACTGAAAACGCCCGCATCGCCGCTGATTTCGCGGAAGCCAACAAGCGTGGCGAACGCCTGGCCGAGCTCAAAGGAAGCATTGACATCGCTAGGAGCCGGATGCTCAACGATTCGCTGTTACTGTTGCGTCAACAAGGCTTATGGGCTCAGCAAATCGGTGCAAAAGTAGAGTTGGAGCAGCGGGAATTGGCCTATACCAGTTCCCGGAACAATTATGAGGCTGCTATTTCACGGTACAAAGACCTGCAAAGGCAACTTGATTTTAGCGCAAAACAGTCGAAAAAACTGCTCTCCATCAGCAATACCATGAACCAGGATTACGTGGTGCGCAGCCAAACCGACGGCCGGGTGTACAGCATTTTCAAAGAACCAGGGGAAATTGTGAACAGCCAAAGCCCGCTAGCTGTCATTGGAAATGCCGA
The DNA here is from genome assembly GCA_964453475.1 of uncultured Saprospiraceae bacterium. Lineage (GTDB taxonomy): Bacteria > Bacteroidota > Bacteroidia > Chitinophagales > Saprospiraceae > M3007. The sequence goes on from CAYVPM010000644.1 coordinate 880, forward strand.
CGCTTTTATGGTCGAATTGCAGGTAGATGAATATGACATCAGCAGGATAAAAAAAGGGCATCGGGTGCTGCTCAGCCTCGACAGTTACAAAGGGCAGGCCTTCGAGGGACTCGTGGCTAAAATCAACCCCTACATGAACGAACGCTCGCGCACGTTTACCGTCGATGCCGAATTTACAAAAAAACCACTTGTGCTTTATCCAAATTTGACCGTCGAAGCCAATATTATCATCGTTACCAAAGAAAGCGCCATGACCATTCCGCGGGCTTACCTGGTCGATGACTCGACCGTAATCCTGTCGAATAAAGAACCCCGAAAAATAGAGACCGGTTTGAAAGACTATCAAAAAGTAGAAGTCCTCAACGGCCTCCAGGCAGGGGAAACCATCCTAAAACCTGCCCAATGAACTATAAACTCATCGCAGATATCGCCAAATCACTGCTCCTGGCGCGCTGGCGCCAATCCCTGGTGGCAGCCATCGGCGTGACCTTCAGCATCACGATGTTCATCGCACTGCTGGGTTTTATGAACGGCTTGAACGACCTGCTGGATGGCCTGATTATCAACCGGACACCCCATGTCCGCATTTACAACGACATCAAGCCAAACGACAACCAGCCCGTCAAGCTTTCGCCCGAGTTCCATACAAGCCAAAATTTTATCCGCTCCCTAAAACCCAGCAGCGTCCGGCAAGCAATTTACAACAGTGGACCAATTATGCAAACCCTGCGCGCCGACCCCAGGGTATTGGGGCTGGCGCCTAAAATTGTTTCTCCCGTACTGTTCAATACCGGCACCATCGACATTACGGGCGTGGTCAACGGCATTGACGTGGTAGAAGAAAGCAAACTGTTTTTTTTCCAGGATTATGTCACCACGGGTAATGCACTCGATTTGAAAAACATCAGCAATAGTATTGTGCTGGGAAAAGGCGTGGCAGAAAAGCTCCTGGCCAACATCGGAGACATCATACAAGTGACCACCTCGAAAGGTGACCGCCTGGCATTAAAAGTGGTTGGTTACTTCCAGTCGGGTATAGCCGAATACGACAAAGTGCAGAGCTACGCGTCCATTTCAACCGCGCAAAAACTGCTTGGCAAGCCGAATAACTATATCACGGATATTCAGGTAAAACTGAAAGATATCCAACTTGCGCCCGCAACAGCCAAGGAATACCGAAAGCTGTTTCAGGTAGATGCGGAAGACATTCAAACGGCTAATTCCCAATTCGAAACGGGCAGCTTTGTCCGCACCCTTATTTCCTATGTTGTCGGCATCACCCTGCTCATCGTAGCTGGATTTGGTATTTACAACATCCTGAACATGATGATTTATGAAAAAATGGATACCATCGCTATTTTGAAGGCGACCGGTTTTTCGGGAAGTGATGTCCGCATGATTTTCATCGCGATCGCCCTGACCATTGGCGTTTTAGGAGGCCTGCTGGGTTTGGTATTTGGCTTGTTGCTTTCTTTCCTCATCGATCACGTTCCTTTCAATACAGCCGCCCTGCCTACTATAACCACATATCCGGTAAACTACGACCTCATTTATTATTTCATTGGCATCACATTCGCCGTAGTCACTACCTATTTCGCAGGTTATTTCCCGGCGCGGAAGGCGAGTAAAATTGATCCTGTCATCATCATCCGGGGGAAATAACTATGGCAAAAATCGTATTGCAATCCACGGGAATCAGCAAGCGCTTTAAAGACCCGGTAACGATAGAAGTATTGAAAAACATCAGTTTTTCGGTCACCGAAGGCGAATTTGTGGCCATAACAGGCAAATCCGGCTGTGGAAAATCTACTTTGCTGTACATCCTTTCCACCATGGACACCGATTACGAGGGCGAGTTAATGATTGACGGGGAGCGCATGCGCGGCAAAACGGAGGCCCAATGCGCGCGCGTGCGCAATGAAAAAATAGGGTTTGTATTCCAGTTCCACTACTTGTTACATGAGTTTTCTGTGCTGAAAAACGTCATGTTACCTGGCCTAAAACTTCAGAAGGCATCAGCCGCCGAAGTAGAACACCGGGCCATGGAGCTCCTGAAAATCCTGAATATTGACCAGCTGGCGCTAAAAAAAGCCAATCAAATTTCAGGCGGCGAAAAACAGCGCGTTGCTATAGCCAGGGCATTGATCAACAAACCCATAATCATCATGGGCGACGAGCCAACGGGCAACCTGGACAAAAAGAACAGCGACATCGTTTTTGATATTTTTAAGGAACTCTGCCAGGAGTTCAAGCAAACAATGCTGATCGTTACGCACGACCAGGAGTTCGCGAACAAAACCCATAGAATTATTGAAATGGAGGATGGCCGAATTATTGCAACGGTGGACGGTAGACGGTAGACGGTGGACGGTGGACGGTGG
>CAYVPM010000645.1:0-3259 GCA_964453475.1 uncultured Saprospiraceae bacterium
GGTTGGCGCGACACCCCGTTGGGCAAGTTGAAGCCGCTTCCTGAAAATGGCGCTCCGGTGGTTGACTGGAAGCCGGAAACATTGGCATTTCAGGAGATTGCAAATGGTGTCAATTCCGTGATTGACAAACTGGAAAGCCAACGCAATTTTGAAAAGCTGATCCACCAGGGCAGGCAAGCTTTTGAAAAATCGCTTTTCCTGGATGCACAAAAAGCTTTTAACGAGGCGATTTTCTTTTATCAGGCTGAATTTGAACCCAGTGATGCCGAGATAATAGGCCTGATTGGTCAATGCAACGAGGCCTTGAAAAAAGAAGCCGAAGCGGAGGACATGAAGCTTCGGCAAACAGAGTTTTCCAAGCTTGTCAAGCAGGCCCAACAAATGGCCTCAACTGGCAATTGGGGCGAAGCCAAGGGGCATTACCAAGCCGCCCTGAGGCTGTTCAGCCCCGGTTTTTTACCCGATGAGTCAGAAATCCGCAGCCAAATAGCACTTTGCAACCAGGAGCTGTTAAATGCACAGCGGCATCAAAACCAGAAAGCGCCAGAACCATTACATGCCCCTTTTGTGAAGCAGCTCAAAGCGCTCTTTGCTGCCATGAGCCGCAAAGAATACGCGCTCCTTTGCCTGGCTACCCTGGCGTTGGCCACTACGAGCTATTGGTATTTCAATAAGCCCGACGATCCTAAGACTGACCCATCTCTGGTATTGCCTGAAATGTACATACCCGAGTTGCGTAAATTTATGAAAGAGTACCCCAAAGGCCCCCTGCGTGGTACAGCCAAAATCAAGATGCAACTGCTTGAAATTGAATACAACAGGACAATCGACGACGCTAAAACGCTTCAAAAATACTCAATGGCCGATTCAGCCTGCGCCTTGGTCAAATATGCCTATAATATGGATCCGGAAAGAGCGGCTACCAATAAATTGATCCAGACAATGCGTTGCGACACGCTTGGTTGGTGGCGCAATGCGGCCTCGCCCTCCCAAAAAGAAAAAAAATGACAAACTAATTTTTCGCTCCATGAACAAAGTATTTTCCCTTACTCGACCCAAACCTGTTTTTTTCTGGGCATTGTTCGTTTTTACAATGTTGTTGCAGCAAGCAGGTAATGCTCAACGGCCCAGTTGTTCCTCCAATTTGCTTGATATTGCGAAAGAAGCCATCAAGGATAAAAGCTTTAAACAGGCATTGAAAATATTAAATGATGCCCGTTGGGTCTGCTGGGATGCAGCCAAAAACAAGGAAGAAGTAGACAATTTGCTCGCTATTGTGAATAAAAAGGTGAATCCAGGTAAACGTGCCCTAGCTAATACCGGAGGAAAAATAAAAGGAGCCGCTTCAGACCTTGGCATTGTCTCGAAAGACATTCCTAAAAAATATAGGAACCCAAAACCTCCGGTACTCCCCCCGGTATTGCCCCCCCTTCAAATAGGCGATATGTTTGAAGAAGGCGATGAAGATGAGGTACTCCACACAGTTAACATTAATGACTTTTGGCTGGCCCCAACAGAGCTTACGTTTGCAGAATACGATTCCTTTTGCATCGACCAGAACCGGCCATTGCCCGACGACAATGGCTGGGGCAGAGGGCGCAGGCCGGTCATAAATATAGATTGGTATGATGCGATTGAATATTGCAACTGGCTAAGCTTGAAGCGAGGCCTCCCGCAGGTGTATATCATTACAAAGCAACCTGATCCATACAATCTTGACCCTGCAGACACAAAAAAGTGGAAAGTTTCCTGTGACTGGAAAGCAATTGGTTACCGGCTGCCTACGGAGGCGGAGTGGGAATTCAAAGCAAGAGGTTTCCCCAGCGAATCAAAAGACAGCGTTAAATACTACCGTTTTGGTAATGGCACCAATGAGGCCAACCCTGTTGAAATGAATTTTGATCCTAGAAATGCTGATAAACATGAGTATTCCATTGAAGGATCTTACAAGCGCAAAACAGAATTGGTCGATGATCTTCAGCGAAATACTGCCGGTAAAAAAGGCTTGAGCGGGAATGTCAGCGAGTGGTGTTGGGATTGGTACGATGCAAATTATTACAAAAACCCCGCAGCGACCGACAACCCCCGAGGCCCGAAATCTGGCTCCAACAAGGTATGTCGTGGCGGCGCCTGGAACGACGAGGCCCGCAATTGCCGTGTATCTTACCGCAAGGCCTTACAACCAATTTATAAGGGCAATGATGTAGGTTTCAGGCTTGCAAAAAATATTGTTGTCGTCAAGCAGCAAGGAAAAAAAACAGGAAGGAGGGGGAAGCGCAAAAAAGATTAGTGCCGCTGTTGGGGCCTTCGTTCAACTTGAATAGCCCCAACAGCGACAGCTTTATCTACAAACGCTCAAAATCCTTAAATACCGAATACTTCACCGCTTCCACTTTCGCCCGGTATTCCACCCACTGCTTTTCAAAAAGCGCGTTCACTGTTTCAATCAGGGCTTCTGCGTCGTTTTTTGCATTTGCAATGGCCACTTTGGCCGTGCTGTTAGGCGCTCCGGCATTTCCGTTGATATAACCAAAGGCTTTCCAGAGCTTGGCATTCATGTTGTCCGGGTTGCGTTTGATGCCTTTTTCTTCTTTGTGATTAAAGAATTTCTCTTTAAGCACCGAAATGGAATCCTTGATCGCAGAACCTAGCTTGTTCACTTCCTTTTTGGTGCTGTCTGGCACGTTGACAAATTGCCCTTCCACCAGGCCAATGGTTTTTTCAGCTTCTTTTAACCGATCATAAGCTTTGGCTATCCGCTCTACGGTTCCGTATAAATCGCGGATTGCAGCAGCCTGGGCAGCTTTGTCCGCGGCAGAAACTGTCAGGCGCGGATCATCCATAACTTTCACCAAAACCGAATCCGTCCAGTTCATGTATTTTGCCTTCACCCAATAATCGCCCGCTGGCACCTGAGGCCCGCCGCCCGGCTCCTGCTGGTCGGGAGAAGGTTCGTTTTTTGATGGGAAGCGGATGCCTTTGGTGTCCATATTCCACCAGATATTGGAGGTAAAGGCCGAATCCAGCTCCGTTTTGAAGCGCCTCAGCGTATCGCCCGACATGGAAAGGATCACCACTGTCGCTTTTTCTTTTTTCTTGTCGGCGCCTCCCCGGTCTTTTTTTTCCTTGGCTTTTTCGCCCTTGTCAGCTTTTGCTTTTTCATCTTTTGCCCCTTCCCCCTTGCCCTTCGCCTCTTGCTCCTTGCCCTTTGCCTCTTTATCATCTTCACCCTTGCCCTTTGCCTCTTGCTCCTTGCCCT
>CAYVPM010000646.1:0-3257 GCA_964453475.1 uncultured Saprospiraceae bacterium
AGTTGGCGGTACGTGAAAAGAGTATTCGCCAACTGAAAGTTGGCGGTACGTGAAACGCAGTACTCGCCAACTGAAAGTTGGCGGGACATAAAAAAATGGAAAAACAACCAAACAATCCTTTACACGGCAAAACCCTCAAGGCCATCCTGGAGGAGCTGCACGCGTTCTATGGCTGGGATGCCATGGCCTATCATATCCCCATCCGCTGCTTTGAGGAAAACCCGAGCATGCAATCGAGCTTGAAGTTTTTGAGGAAGACCGAGTGGGCGCGGAAAAAAGTGGAAGAATTGTACGTCTTCACTTTTGTTCGTTAGTAGTGCCCCAATAGAAGCCTTCGACAGCATCGTGTATTCCAATCAAATGCTGTCCATTTACCGCCATCCTACTGCACCCGCCGTACTTTCTTTTTTTCCGATAAATAAGGAGCACCCGCCGTCACCACTTCCTGCACGCCATCAAGGCCACTGGCAAGCAATACCTTGTTGCCTTCTATAAAAGCCACCTGAACCGGGATCTTTTTCACTGAAACACTGTCGGGCTGCATGGCAAATACAAAAGCTGACTTTCCGTCTCCTTCCACAATCGCCTCAATGGGAACTATCGTATAAGCCCTTGATTTTGATGGTGTAATGTCAACTGTGGCAAACAAGCCCGGCGCGAACCTCTTTCCCTGAGGAGGCACTTGAATCTCAACTGTATATAGCCCACTGCCTGGGTCGGCAGCTGCCGCCAGATCATTGACTTTCCCGTTGAATACTGTGCCCTCATACGCGTCCATGCGCACCTGAGCGCGCATGCCCAGGCTCAGCCGCGCCCAATCGCGGTCGCTGACGTTGATGCGTACCACCCAGTCATTGGCGCCGGTCTCAAAAATAACAAAAGCCGGCATCCCGGGCCCTGTGATCTCGCCTTCATTGACCAGTTTTTTGATGACTTTCCCGCTGCGGGTTGCACGAATTTCCGCAAATCGCTGGTTAAAACTGGCGATGCGCAGGGTTTCTTTGGCAACATCCCGGGCTGTAGTGGCATTTTGCAGCAGTTCAAGCGTGGCGCTGCTGTCTCGGTAGAGCCCTTCCACGCGGGCCAGGTCGCGCTCAGACTTGGCCAGGCCTTCTTTGGCCTGGTTGACCTGTGCGTCAATTTCCGTTTTGTCCATAATCGCAAGAAGCTGCCCTGGACGCACGGCATCACCTTCATCCACATATATTTTTGCGATGATGCCCCCAATTTTAAAGGACAGTCGCTGCTCCCCCGAAGAAGTCAGCATGCCGCTGGCGCTGATGGGAAAGGCTGTGGATTGTGTTGCAACGACTGCGGTGCGCACCGGGATGTATTCGTCGGGCGCAGGTTGCGGCGAAGGATTGTCGGCTGAGTTGGAGCAGGCGGAGCAAAGCAATGCCAGGTTTATAACAATGTACAGGTATTTCATTTCAGGTCTCTTTCAACAATGGTTTGGTGATGTGCAACGTGGTATATCGTAAAATAGAGCATTTGTATTCAATCGGCAACCTATAGTCCAGCGGCTTTTTTCAAAGCGGCTTCTTTTAAAAGCACATCCGTCCAGGACAACAATTGCTGCAATTCGGCGGTGTTTACCCGATTTTGGGCATCTAAAAACTCGATGAGCAGCAGTTGCCCGGCGCGGTACTTGTTGTTGGCGATCCTGAAAATTGATTTGGCCGCTTCCACGTTTCTTTGGGCGCTTTGATAGGCAAAACGCGCGGCATCCAACTCGTTCCAGGCAGCAGTGACTTCCAATGCCAATTGTTGTTTCACCAATTCCAACTGGTTGTTCGCCAATTGATTGTCCAAACGGGCTTCCTGGGTTTTGCTTTTTTGCAAACCCGCATCGTACAAATTGTAGGTAAGTCCCACTTGCCCCAGCACGTAAGCTTGTTCCTTGTTGAATTGGTAGCCAAAGCCTTGAAAACCCAGGGATCCGCCCAGGTAAAAATCGGGCAATTTTTGCTTGACCTCGTTGCGCCGTATGTTCGATTCGGAGGCATTGAGGCTGGATTCGATGGCAGCAAGTTCCTGTCGCTGCCCCTGGACACCTCGAATGAGCGCTGCCAGTTCATACTGTGGCACGGTGGACTTGAGCAGGTTAGAATCTGCCTCAATCGGGTCCTGAAACTCCCTGTTTAGCAAAAAATTGAAATAGGCACGGGCCGAGGATTGTTTGCTTTGGTAGCCAAAAATTTCGTTTTCGGCCTTGCTCAGTTCGTATTCCGCGGTGGCGACCACGTCCCGGGTAGCAACGTTGTTGTTGACCAGCGATTCATTGAAACGCCGAAGCTCGAGCAATACGGTACGGGCGCTTTGCCACACCTTCTCGGCCTCCAGGCTTTGCAGGTATTGAAGATAAGCCTTGGTGATGTCATAGCGCAAGGCTTGTTCCTGTGCCGATTTCAAGGCCGTTTTGCTTTCAAGAAGATGCTCCTGGATAGCGCGGCCATACTTCAGGTCGGTATTGTACAGTGGATAAGCAAAGCTGATTTTTGTCTCGTGGAAGTTATTGGGCAAAAACTGGATTTGAGCGTTTTCGACAGATTGGAAATTGTTGCTTTGGGTCAATTGGTTCAGTGTCCCATAAACAGGGTTGAGCAGGTCGCCAATCGGGAAATCCAGTTTTCGCCCACCAGCCGCAAGGGTATAATTGGCATCGAAAGCAAGTTTCAATTTAGACATAGACCTGGTTTGCCTTACCAATTGCTGTGCTTTTTGGATTTCGAGCGTCTGGTGTTGGATCGACAAGTTCTGCGAAATGCCCGTTTGGATATACGCCTCCAAAATGGGAGAATTTTGGGCATAAATGCTTGAAAAACAAAGACATATCCCGATAGTCCAAAGACGTGAGGCACAAAAAAAGGAGTGGGCAGGCATAGCGGCGCAATTTCTATAAAGATAAAACAACAAGCAAATATTTAATGATAGCAGATACTTCAATTCGAGCTTCCAATATTACTGCATACATTCGCCTCATGAATCACAATGTACATTTCCTCGAAAACCAGCGCGAATTCGACCGCGTTATGGACAATATCAAAAGCCACTCCTGGATCGGGTTCGATACCGAATTTGTGGGCGAAAAGTACTACATCCCCGTGCTTGGCCTTATTCAAATCATCGCCGACCAGGATATTTATTTGATTGATACCCTGAAAATCAAAGACCTCGGCAAGTTTCTCCACATACTGGCCGATCCGAACGTGCTGAAAATTACCCATGCCGGTGACAATGACTACCGTTTGCTCCAC
>CAYVPM010000647.1:0-3256 GCA_964453475.1 uncultured Saprospiraceae bacterium
GCTGCCTTCGGTATAGCCGTCGTCCAAACCGGGACCCATATCGTGTAACAAAAGGTCGGTGTAGGGGTAAAAGGTCTTGTGGGCAAGCGCGGCAATGGGCGCATCGCCGGATTTCAGTTCCGGCACGTGGCATGCCGCACATTGTATCTGTTCAAAAATGGCTTGCCCACTTCGGACCTGCGCATCAGCCTGGCTCCTTTGAATCGGGGCCTTCAAGGTGTTCAAATAAGCCACCACATCCCGGATGGTTTTGTCCGACACTTCAGGGTCAATGTCCAGCCCGGAATACACATCCTTTGGCACAAACGTGGAACTAATGCCCATGTCCTGATTATAGGCATTCACGGTTTGGTGCAGCAGGTTGTAGGCCGCCGCTTTTTTCCCAAACCGGTGAATATACTTGCCGTCTTTTTCAATGGCCGTGCCTGCGGGCGCCAGAAAGCCAGGCAGCGCGATCCAGTTTGGTACACCCGAAATGCCATCGCCATTCGTATCATCCGGGTCGGCCATCGCCAAAATATCGGCATCCGTAACGTACTGCAAAAAGCCAAGCCCTGTGACGGCGGGTGGTGTGAACTTTGAAAAGGTGGCGCCGGCAGGGATGCTTTCCGGCGTGTAACCCGGCAAGGCCCGGTGCTGCAATTGTGGACCGCCCAGGTGCAAAAATTTATTGCCCGTGGCATCCGTTTGCCCAAAGCGGGTGAGGGTGGTGAAGGGCGTTCCTTTGCCATCGCCGGCGTGACAGGCGCCACAACTGGTGGCGACGAAAATGGGCCCTAGTCCTGTTTGGGTGGTGAAAACTTCGTCGTTGAAGGCAATGTCGCCTGCTAAAAACTGGGCGCTTTCGGCATTTGTCAGGCCTTCCATCGGACCGTCGAGCAGGGAATCTTCCCTGGGGGCTGCCGGTTCAAATTTCTCACAGGCGAACAGGAGTAAGCCCGAGGCAAGGATGGTAAATAGTGTTGTTTGTTTTATAGCCATGTCGGATAATTGCTCAAATGTTATAAAGCGCTACTGGATATTTTTTTAGTTTCTCACAACGACACGACGACGCAACGTTTTAAAAATCAATTGATTGACAGGAAATTCCTTGTGCCCAGGCGCCGTCATGTGAAACAATAACGCAGTGTTAGATGTGCAAAGGTAACAAAGTTAGGCATATCTAACAATTTTGTTTTAAAATACCTTTATCTTTGCGCAAAAAATCACTGATGCCAACAGAAGCAAAAGAGAACTACCTCAAGGCGCTCTACCATTTGCACTTGAAAAATGTTGAAATTTCGCTGTCGGAGCTCGGGCAAAACCTTGACCTGAGCAAGCCAACCGTGAACGATATGGTGAAAAAGCTGCACCAAAAAGGCTGGGTCTCCTACGAAAAGTACAAGCCCATTAATCTTACCCCGGAGGGAAAGCGGCATGCCGCCCTCGTGATCCGGAAGCATCGCCTGGCAGAGATGTTCCTGTCGAAGGTTATGGGTTTTGGCTGGGAAGAGGTGCACGACATCGCGGAAGAGTGGGAGCACCTGAAGTCGGAAAAATTGTTCGACCGCATGGATGAGCTGCTGGGATTTCCGGCAGTAGACCCGCATGGCTCGCCCATACCCGACAAGAACGGTGACACGGTAAAGCACAACTACAAAGCGCTGGCGGATTTTCCTGTGGGGAGTAAAGTGATGCTGAAGGCCTTGCGGGACAGCTCCACCGAATTCCTGCTATTTTTGAACAAGAAGGAACTGCAATTGGGCACGGAGATATTGGTCAGCCAAATTGAGCCGTTTGACAAGAGTATGAGTGTTTCTTTCGGCAATTATACTGCGCTGGTTATCAGCCATTCGGTTTCAAACCGGCTTTTGGTGGAGTCTGTTTAATACGCTCAAAACTCCCGCCCCAACAAGCCCCCGACCGTATCTCTTAACACCTGCTTCCGCGCCTCCGGCACGTCCACGGCATCCAAATGTTCGAAAGCCGCTTTCTGGAAGCGCTGCTTCTCCGCTTCTATCAATTCCGGAATGTTGTTCCTGTCAAAAATGGCGCGGACCGCTGCTACTTTTTCCGATGGGTTTTCGCTGCCTGTTTGCATCCACTGCTGCAGGGCCGACCGATCTGCAGCACTGGCAATTTCGAGGGTTTTGAGCACCAGCAGCGTCTTTTTATTTTGTAAAATATCGCCGCCAACTTGTTTGCCAAACTTTGCGGGATCGCCATAAGTGTCCAGCAAATCGTCCTGGATTTGGAAGGCGATGCCGGCCATTTGTCCGAAATGGTAGAGGTGTTGCGCGTCGGCAGGGTTGGCTTTGGCGCAGATAGCGCCCATTTCGAGTGCCGCGCCGAGCAGCACGGCTGTTTTCAATTCAATCATCCGCAGGTAACTGGGAATACTGACCTCCTGCTGGGTTTCAAAATTGATGTCGAGTTGTTGGCCTTCGCATACTTCAGTGGCCACCCGGTTGAAGGTGTTCAGCAGTTGGGCTACGATGGAAGCTTCACCCATTTGGCTCAGGAAGCGGTAGGCATAAATCAGCATCACATCGCCGCTGAGTATGCCCGTTGTGGTGTTCCAGCGTGTATGCACGGTAGCCTGGCCCCTGCGCAATGGGGCAGCATCCATGATGTCATCGTGCATCAGGCTAAAATTGTGGAACAGCTCCACCGCCCAGGCAGCGGGCAGGGCTGCATCCACATCATCGCGGAAAAGCTCGTAGCCCATCAACAGCAAGGCGGGGCGGATACGTTTACCGCCCAGGGTCAAAATATACCCGCAAGGTGCATAAAGCGCAGACGGGCTTTCCGGAAACGGGTTTTTGTCAGAAAAACCCTGAATAAGGTCGAGCAAATGTGGGAGTTGGTGCATAGCGCGGCAAAGGTAAACTATGATTCGCCTGATTTTTGTGATTGATACTGATTGATATTTTTGTGATTGACACTGATTGATTCAACTGATCTTGAATTGATTACAAACATCGGAATGCACAAAACCTGGCGGCCTGCGCTATACTTTCAAGGTTTCAGGGTTCAGGGTTTCGGGCTTGCGAAGTCGGGTGTTAAATTTGAAATTCCGTTTCAAAACAGCGAACCAATTGTGTAGCTCCTAGGCCTAGAAACCTTTTTTTCGTACCTTTGCGCCGCTTTTTTGCAATAATGCCCAAAATGTACCTTTCTGACACCCACCCGCCTTCGCTAAAGCTACGGCGGGTAAACCGTCCACCCGCCTTCGCTAAAGCTACGGCGGGTAAACCGTCCACCCGCCTTCGCTAAA
>CAYVPM010000648.1:0-3255 GCA_964453475.1 uncultured Saprospiraceae bacterium
ATGTAGCGGATGCGGCGCCAGTCCATTATTTCGGCGACCAGTTCTATGAGTGCATCATCTTGCACGGTGAACAGGTCGGTCGACATAAATTCCTCCACTTTGATGTTGGTGGGGCGCCAGTTTTCCAGGTCGTTGATATTGGGTTCTTTCCAGGTATGCACAGGTTTGTTCTCTTGTTGATTTTTAAGCATAGCGGCAGTTACGGCGGTGACGGCTTCGTCGTTGGTGACTTGTTTTTTTAAGGATGTAAAAGCACGGAGTGCCCAACGGGCGCCTGTTTTGTGCTCTTTGGCGCGGGCTTCTATGATGTCGAGGTATTTAGAAATGTCGGCGGATTTCACCTTTTGTTTTTTAAGGCCTTCTTTGGCCAAAGGCAGCAATTCTTTCAGGATCAGCTCCGGTGCGGACACTTTTTTATCTTTCATCCAGGTGAAGGTCGTGTCGATGCCGAATTTAGCTGATTTCAGGAAATTGTCGCGGGAATCGGCGAAGTCGATATGTTTGGTGACATCGGGGTAATGGTCGGCCATAGCCACCATAGCGCCCAGCCAGAAGGCAGCGTTTGCGGCGGCATCAACGGCAGTGGGACCGGCGGGTATCACCCTGTTTTCGATGCGCAGGTGTGGTTTGCCGTTGGGTGAAATGCCGTAGCATGGGCGGTTCCAGCGGTAAACGGTTGAGTTGTGGATTTGCAATGCCCTTAATTTTGGTGTTTTGCCTTCACGAACCATTGCCAGTGAATCCTCTTCAATGGCGCCCGCCAGCAGCACCCGGAACCGGCTAATGTCTTCTTTGTAAATTTCTGTGATATCGCCGCGCAGCCAGTCGGAACCAAAGTTCACCCTGGGCGAGCGCTCGCGCATGTGGTCGCTGGTGGTGCGGGTATCGAGGCTCTGCTGGAAAAGCGCGATGCGGGTTTCGTGCCAAAGGCGGCGGCCAAACACGAGGGGCGAATTGGCAGAAATAGCGATGGTCGGCGCCGCCAGGGTTTGGGCGATGTTGTACATTTTTACAAAATCGTTGGGCGCTACCTGCAAGTGTACCTGGAAGCTGGTGTTGCAAGCTTCGAGGAGGGGAGAATCGTGTTTCACCAACAATTCATCTACACCCTCTACGCGCAGCTCGAAAGAGGAGCCTAGCAGGTGTTTTTGTATGGCGGCCATCAGGGCGTAGTAGCGTTCGTTGGGGGTAAGGTTTTGCATCTCCAGATCGTGCTTGCGCAGGGTGGGCAGGATGCCGCAAAGGATAATGCTGGCATCCATTTTATTCAATACCTTCTGGATAATATCGAGGTATCCCACGTTTTCAGCTTCCATCTGGCTGAGGCAATCACCGACGAATTCCCGGGGACTGAGGTTTGTTTCCAGGTTGAATTTTGCCAGCTCGGTTACGCACCAGGGCTTGTCTTTGCCGAGCTTTTCCAGCACTTCTAAATTGATACAAGCCGGCTTCAGCGTTTTGTTATGCACCAGGCACATTTCTTGTTCTGCACCTATCCGCACTATATCGGATTCAAACCAATCGTTAGCAAGCATGTACTCGAATGCCTGCACATCGTCGAGCAGGCTGCGCACAAATTGCTGCATCTCTTTTTTACTATCTACTGTGCTTACTTTTTGAAATCCCATAGAATTCGAGTGTTTGAAATTTTGAATATAGTCAACGCAAAGTGTTCGTGAATGTTGGAATGCTGCACTTATTTTGAAATTAGGCATTTGTTTCACTCAAATCATTCAAAATCACTTTAACCGCAGTATAACTCAATGGTTGTTAAAAAATTTTTGAGTCAATTCTTATAGAACATGTACCTTAGTGCATGGATTTGACACAGGCTATTGAACATTTGCATAAAGAACCCAATATAAGCAGGGTGATTCATGCCATTGAAATGCCCGATTTTATCCCCTCCCAAAAGATCTATTATGACCTTTTAGAATCGATTGTCTCTCAACAACTTAGTGTCAAAGTTGCCCAGGTTATTTTCAACCGTTTTCTATTGCTCTTCCCCGATGAATACCCACACCCCGAACAACTTGCGGCATTCGATATTGAACGCCTGCGCAGTGTGGGATTATCCAACCAAAAAGCCAATTACCTTCAAAATGTTGCGCACTTTGCTATGCAACATGATTTGGAAAATAAAAACTGGTCTGCTATGAGCGACCACGACATTATACAGTTCCTAACCCAAATAAAAGGAGTAGGGGTCTGGACTGTTCAAATGTTGTTGATCTTTTCGCTGGCCAGGCCAGATGTGTTTCCAGATGGAGATTTGGGCATCCAGCAAGGCGTGGCAAAACTTTTCGGGCTTCAAGAAACAGGAAAAGATCTAAAAAACAAAATGCTTGAACTGTCAGAACCCTGGCGACCCTGGCGCACCGTTGCCTGCCGTTACGTTTGGCGCTGGAAAGATACTGCCTGAAATCATAAACTCTAAAAACAATTCTTTGAACTAAAATTATTTCAACCTGTTCTGTCAAAAATTCCTTTCCATTCATTAAAATTTCTATGAAAGATCTCATTGCACTTCGATACCCCATTGGCAATTTCGAATACGGGAAAAAATACTCAATCAATGAAACGCGCAAGCATATTAAAGAAATTGAGGCACTTCCCAAGGACCTGAAAAAAGCGGTAAAAAAACTCCGCGATGGCGCGCTCGACAAACCTTATCGCCCCAACGGCTGGACCGCCCGGCAAGTAATTCACCACCTCGCCGATAGTCATATGAATGCCTACGTGCGCATGAAATTGACCGTTACAGAAAATACACCCATCATAAAACCTTACGAAGAACAACTTTGGGCTGAAACTGAAGATGGCAAACACGGTTCCGCAAAACTCTCCATAAAACTACTTTCAGCCTTGCACCAACGTTGGGTACAATTTCTTTCTTCACTGAGCGATGAAGACCTTGATCGCGGCTATTTTCACCCGATCAATAAAAGAACCATCCGATTGCAAGAAGCAATTGCCCTTTATGCCTGGCATAGCAAGCACCATTTGGCACATATAAAAATAGTATCATCAGGAAAAGCAGAAAAAGCCATAAAAGCAGAAAAAGGCAAGGATAAAGAAAAGGAAGCTCCAAAACCAACAACCGACACCTCTGTAAAACCTGCATCTAAAGCCGCCGCCAAAGCGCCTAAAAAGCGGGTGATGAGCGAAGAGCACAAAGAAAAAATTCGTGCAGCACAAGCTGCCCGGAAAGCCGCCAAAGCCAGCCAGCCAGCCAAAGCCGCCGATGCAGCACCT
>CAYVPM010000649.1:0-3252 GCA_964453475.1 uncultured Saprospiraceae bacterium
GCGCGAAGCACAACCTGAAACCTGAAACCTGAAACCTGAAACCCGAAACCTGAAACCTGAAACCTGAAACCCGAAACCTTTTTAAATAAAAATTGCAAATTCCCAACCAATACCCGTACTTTTGCAGCGCTAAAAGCGGATGGATAGGCAAAAACTGCCGTTTGACCCTTAGAAATTCGTTTTAGGCAGCTTTTTTCATTCAAAAATTCATTTAAAAAAAATGGCAGTTTACTACAGCAAAGAAAAAATCAACGAAATCGTAGAAAAGTACGGTGCAAATGCAAACGATACGGGCAACACGGAAGTACAAGTTGCACTCCTCACTTACCGCATCGATTGTTTGTCGAACCACCTCCGTACCTTCAAAAAAGACCACTCCACCCGCCGCGCCCTCCTCACGATGGTAGGCCAGCGCAAGAGCCTTTTGGGATACTACGCGAAAAAGGATATTTACAAATACCGCGCTTTGATCGAAAAACTTGGTCTGCGTAAATAATACAGGACAAATGTCCGGCTGCCGAGTTCGACAGCCGGACATTTTTGTTTTAGGGGTATTCCCTATCATTTCACCCGCTCCGCAGGACTGCAAAGCACCCCGGGGATGTTGTTGAGAAAATTTGATGGTGCAACCTTAGGGTAAGCCGTCTGGAAAACGGGGAAAAAGTTCCCCCACACAAAGAAGGTAGTTATTAGTGATGAGAGATGAGAGATGAGTGATGAGAGATGAGTGATGAGAGATGAGTATGCACAACGTTGCTGCTTTTTGGGGCTTTTGTGTTTCAGCACTTCAATCAAATTTTGATTCAAATGCTGGAAAGCAATTCCAACCTAAGCACGAATATTGTGCATACTCATCTCTCATCACTCATCTCTCATCACTCATCTCTCATCACTCATCTCTCATCACTCATCTCTCCGTTCTTTGTGTGTATTTTCGGCTTTCCAGGCTCTCTCCCGCACATTGCGCCTTTTTCTTGTCCGACATTCCCGGATTCTATCCCTCCGGCGGCGCACAACTATATTTTTACTGTATGGGTAAGCAAATCCCGTTGCGCACCACCATCTCCATGCCCGATGGCCAGGAGATCGCGCTCGAAACTGGCAAGTTGGCTGCACAAGCCGATGGTTCCGTCCTGCTCCAGCAGGGCAAAACCATGCTGCTGTGCACGGTTGTCAGTATGAAAAAGGCCAAAGAAGGCCAACCATTTTTTCCACTTTCTGTGGACTATCAAGAGAAATTTGCCGCCGTGGGTCGTATCCCGGGCAACTTTTTCCGCCGCGAAGCACGGCTTTCTGACTACGAAATCCTCATCAGCCGTTTGGTCGACCGTGCGCTCCGCCCTTTGTTCCCCGATGGGTACATGAACGAGACCCAGGTCATTATCAACCTGATTTCGGCAGATAAAGACATCATGCCGGATGCCCTGGCCGGTTTGGCCTGTTCTGCCGCTGTTGCCGTGAGCGATATTCCGGTGGAGGCCTTGTTCTCTGAAGTGCGCGTGGCACGTATTGACGGCAAATTTGTTGTCAATCCAGGCCGCAAGGCTTTGGAAAATGCCGACATGGATTTCATCGTAGCTGCTACCAAGAACGACATTACCATGGTGGAAGGCGAGGCCAACGAATGTAAGGAGGAGGACCTCATCGAAGCGATGAAACTGGCCCACGAAGTGATCAAAACACAGATCGCTGCGCAGGAGCGCCTCGCCGAATTGGTGGGAGAAAAAGCGCTGGTAAAGCGCCCATTGCCGGAAGTGCCGGAAAATGAGGCCCTGAAAGCCCGCATCGAAAAGCTCACCAGCGACGATATCTATGCCCTGGCCCGCAGCGCTTCCAACAAAGATGCCCGCAAAGAGCGCCTCGATGAAATCAAGGATGCCATGATGCTGGTGATCACCGAAGAATTCGGTGAAGAAACAAAGGATGAGTGGAAACCTTTGGCAGAGCGCTATTTTGACAAAAACAAAAAGTATATCATCCGCGACGTGGTGCTGGGCGACAGCAAGCGCCTCGATGGCCGCAAAACCAACGAAGTGCGCGACATCTGGTGCGAAGTGGACTACCTGCCCACAGCGCATGGATCGGCCATCTTTACCCGCGGTGAAACACAGTCGCTGACATCGCTCACGCTTGGTACCAAAGAAGACCAGGCTTTGATCGACATCGCGCTCGACCCACACGACGAGAAATTTATCCTGCACTACAACTTCCCACCCTACAGCACAGGCGAAGTAAAGCCCATGCGCGGCCCTGGCCGACGAGAAGTAGGTCACGCCAACCTGGCTGGCCGCTCCATACGGAAAGTGATGCCGACGGATTTCCCCTACACCGTGCGCGTTGTTTCCGACATCCTCGAATCGAATGGCTCCTCCTCCATGGCAACAGTCTGTGCAGGCTCTCTGGCCCTTATGGACGGCGGCGTGCCGCTTTCGGCGCCAGTTGCCGGTATAGCCATGGGCGCCATTGCCGACGACAAAGGCCGCATAGCCATCCTTTCCGATATCCTTGGCGACGAAGATGCCCTGGGTGATATGGACTTCAAAGTGACCGGGACCACCAAAGGCATCACGGGCACGCAGATGGACATCAAAATTGACGGGATGCCTTACGAGATGCTGACCAAAGCCCTTTTGCAGGCCCGCGAAGGCCGTTTGCACATCCTGGGTGAAATGGCCAAAGCGCTCGCGGCGCCACGTGAAGACCTCAAGCCACACGCCCCGCGCGTAATGGAATTCCGCATCCCGCGCGACTTTATCGGCGCGGTAATCGGGCCAGGCGGCAAGATTATCCAGGAAATGCAGCGCAATACCGGCACCACGATCTCCATCACGGAGGACGAGCAAGGCGGTATTGTGGCCATTTTCAGCCCGGACAAAACAGCCATCGACGCTGCTTACGCACAAATCCAGGGCATTGTGTTTATGCCGGAAGTAGGCTCTGTTTACGAAGGCCAGGTGGAAGAATTAGCCGAGTATGGCGCCTTTATCAAATTCAAAGGCAAAACCGGCCTCTTGCACGTGTCTGAATACGATCACCGCCGCATCGAGAACATTGCCGATGTGCTGAAAGTAGGCGAAACGGTAGAGTTCAAAATCCTCGACGTGGATCCGAAAACAGGCAAAATGAAGCTGTCGCGCCGTGCCATCACGGTGAAACCTGACGGCACAATGCCAACCGACGAAGAGAACGCAGCCCGCGCCAATCGCGGTGGCGGCGGCGACCGCGGTGGCCGTGACGACCGCCGTGGCGGTG
>CAYVPM010000650.1:0-3249 GCA_964453475.1 uncultured Saprospiraceae bacterium
GGGATCAGATGTCATGTAGCGGGTGTGGGGGGCTGTGAATGGCTGTGCAAGTATAGGGGAATCCTGGTAAATATGCATGGGTTATGCCTGGAAGCGGGTTTCGAGCAGGCCTGAGGAGCTGGAAACAGCGTTTAAAGGCAAGGTTTTTCCTAGGGCTTTACGATGGCAGTATTGACCTCATATTATCATTTATCATAGGCATAAGACTATTAAAAAAGTAAATGCCTATCCGCATATTATCCCCCATTGACCTCGGAGAGGTCATACGTTTGTAGCCATCCGGATGCGTAATTATGACCGACCTCGGAGAGGTCGCATATTTGTCTGGGGCGCAATGTTGGACCTCTCCGAGGTTTGCAAAAACGTTTGGCGATCCGTTTTCTACAAACATTTGACCTCTCCGAGGTCGGTTTTCCCGCGCATTTAAAAGCACCATTACGAGTGGGGTACAATATGCGGATAGTCATTAAAAAGTACTTTTATAGGCATAAAAAAATCCCTGCAACACGAACATGCGCGTTGCAGGGATATATATTTTGCCAACAATTGTCGGCAGCGCTTTAGGCTTTACCAGCCCGCGCGCTTTCAATTACTGCTTTCGACACAGATTCTGGCGGCGGCGCGTAGTGGCTGAATTCCATTGTAGAAGATGCACGGCCGGAAGTGAGGGTACGGAGCTGGGTCACGTAGCCAAACATTTCTGACAGCGGCACTTCCGCCTGGATGGCGACGGCCCCGCCCATACGGGTCTCCTGGCCTTTCGGCATACCGCGGCGGCGGTTCAAGTCGCCGATAACCGGGCCTACATATTCTTCCGGCGTAATCACTTCGAGCTTCATGATCGGCTCCATGATCTGTGGCTTGGTGGCTGGCGCTGCTGCGCGGAAACCTTCTTTAGCACACAATTCAAACGCGATCGGCTTGGAGTCCACAGCGTGCATGCCGCCGTCGACCACTCTTACCTTCATGGAATCGATGTTATAACCTGCAAGGATACCATTGCTCATCATCTGAACAAAGCCGTCGTGAATAGGCTTCTGGTAGTTTTTGTCGATGGCGCCACCAACGATACCCCACTCGAACTGCAATTTTTTCTTGCCGCTCTTGAAGTCGTCGCTTTGCAGGAACTCCTCGTCGGCAGGGCCGAGCGTGAATTCCATATCGGCAAAGAGACCGGAACCACCCGTTTGCTTTTTCAAGCGCTCGCGGTGTGAAGTGGTTTTGGTCAAAGCCTCCTTGTAGTTTACCTGTGGTGCGCCCTGGTTGCACTCTACCTTGAATTCGCGACGCAGACGGTCAACGATGATCTCGAGGTGAAGCTCGCCCATACCGGAAATAACGGTCTGGTTGGTTTCTTCGTCGTAGCGTACGCGGAAGGTTGGATCTTCCTCAGCCAGTTTGTTGAGGGCCATGCCCATTTTGTCGAGGTCTTTCTGCGTTTTTGGTTCTACCGCCAAACCGATTACCGGCTCTGGGAAAACCATGCTTTCCAGCACGATCGGGTGTGCCACATCGCAAAGGGTATCGCCAGTGCGGATGTCTTTGAAGCCTACGGCCGCAGCAATGTCGCCTGCTTCCACCGCATCAATCGGGTTTTGCTTGTTGGCGTGCATCTGGTACAAGCGGCTGATACGCTCTTTATCGTTGGTACGAGTGTTCAGTACGTAAGAACCGGCATCCAAACGGCCGGAATATACGCGTATGAAGCACAAACGGCCTACAAACGGGTCGGTAGCGATTTTGAACGCCAGCGCCGTGAATGGCTCTTTGATATCTGGTTTGCGCGACACCTCGTTGTCGTTGCGTGGATCTGTGCCAGTCACTGCAGCGATGTCGGTTGGTGCAGGCAAGTAGTAGCAGGTAGCATCGAGACAAGCCTGTACACCTTTGTTTTTGAACGCAGAGCCGCACATAACAGGCGTCATCTTCAGGTCGCAAACAGCGGCACGCACGGCAGCACGCATTTCGTCGATGGTGATGCTGTTCGGGTCATCGAAAAACTTTTCCAGGAGGGTATCGTCATAGCCCGCAACTTCCTCGATGAGGATTTGGCGCTGTTCGTTTACCATTTCCTTCAAATCGTCGGGAATTGGAATTACGTTGTAGGTCATGCCCTGGTCGGCATCATTCCACACGATGGCCTGGTTGGTCACGAGGTCTACAACGCCTTTAAAGTTATGCTCAGCACCGATTGGCACCTGCAAAGGAATAGCGTTGGCGCCAAGCTTTGCCTTCATGTCTTTCACACACATCATAAAATCAGAACCGGCGCGGTCCATTTTGTTGACGAATGCGATCCTCGGCACGCGGTAGTTATCGGCCAGGCGCCAGTTGGTCTCAGATTGAGGCTCCACACCGTCGACGGCAGAGAAAAGGAACACGAGGCCGTCGAGAACGCGGAGGGAGCGGTTAACTTCCACCGTGAAGTCAACGTGACCAGGCGTGTCGATGATGTTCATGTCGAATTTTTGACCTTCTACAACCCAGTGGCATTTGGTAGCGGCAGAGGTGATCGTGATACCACGCTCCTGCTCCTGCTCCATCCAGTCCATGGTCGCGGCGCCTTCGTGTACTTCGCCAATTTTGTGGTTGACGCCAGTATAGAAGAGTGTGCGCTCTGTGAAGGTCGTTTTGCCCGCATCAATGTGGGCGGCAATACCGATGTTACGGGTGAACCGGAGGTCGTTTGCCATGACTTGTTTTATTGTTAAGATGAGTGAAGAGTTATTTTTTCATTAATTCTGCAAAACGAATACAAAAACCCGCTTATTGGAATGATATTTTGGGCAAATGGTGTTTGGGTTTTGAAAATTTTGAAAGGCAAAAACAGTGCCTGCTTTTCAAATCCCATTAAAAATGCCAATACCGCCGAAAATTGTCCGCGCTTTTTCAGTTGAAAGGGGCGCGGGCAATTCTGGCGGTAGCTATGGCTGAAAGTTTGTTTAGACCCTGAAATGGGCGAAAGCGCGGTTGGCTTCGGCCATTTTGTGTGTGTCTTCGCGTTTCTTTACGGCGTTGCCTTCACCTTTGGCGGCGGCAACCACTTCTGCGGCGAGTTTTTCAGCCATGCCTTTGCCACTGCGGGCGCGGGCGTATTTGATCATCCACTTCATGCCGATAGAGATTTTCCGGTTGGCCGGCAATTCTGTCGGGATTTGGAAGGTGGCGCCACCGATACGGCGGCTGCGGACTTCCACTTGAGGCATGACGTGGTAGAGTCCTTTTATCCACACTTGCAACACGTCCTCG
>CAYVPM010000651.1:0-3248 GCA_964453475.1 uncultured Saprospiraceae bacterium
GGGGAAACCTTCAAGCGTGGCCGAGGCAAAAAGTTCGCCGGATTTCAGGTCTGAATCCAGGTTTTCAGAGAAAAAAGACTGGCTGGCATCGGGGAGCCAGGCGCCTTTGACTTTTAATTCCGGCGCTTCATCTTGTCGCAAGAAAACGGAGTAATATAAAGGGGACGACAAGTCTTCCATTTCCAGGTTGCCCGAAAATATCCCATAAGGCTTGGTATTGACAAAAACGGTATCCGTCAACAAACTGAGCCGCATCCCCTGCAATTCAAACACGTCGCGGACAGATATATCGAAGTCGAAAATCCGGCTTTGCAACACGAGGCTTTCCGGGTCAAAAAAGCGGTTCAGTTCACTGAGGTTGAACTGGGTAAGTGAGAAGTTCAAGCCCCTGCCTTCATTGGCGCTTTCAAGCACAATACGCTGATTACCACTGAAAAACTCAAAGTTTTTGGTGTCCAGATAGCCGCTGTTAAAACGGATAAAGTTGTCATCGGCTATCAGCCACTCCTGGCTGAACATGTTTATTTTTGAAGCATTGAACCTGAGTTGCCAAAGTGAGTCGGCAGTGGTGAGCGATCCTTTCAGGTAAAGGTTCTCCAGGTAGCTCGTTTCATTTTCAGAGGCTATTAAGGTAAAAAAGAGCTCATCGCTTACCAAATTCCCGAAAAATGAAATCTCCGGGAGCTGTTTTTTGGGCGAAAGCATCGTTTTGGGCAGTTTTAGATTGAACCATGCGCTGTCCTGCGCACTGCTCCAGTTGAACCCGGGGTCAGTAATGGAAATACCCCTGTAGGTTATGACAGGCGCCTCTGCCACCAAATAAGTGGTGCCTCGAATGGAATTAACGCCGGCAGTTATATGCACGTCCCGAAGGGTGTCCAGGTCTTCGGTAATGAGCTTTGTAAGACTTTTTGAGTCTCTGATTTGTAATGAAAGCCTGTAATTGTCATTCGGGGCAATCGTTGGCTGTTCTGCAACCACACCAAGGTGTTCTGCAAATGCAGGGTGGTATTGTTGAAGTTGATAAATCAGGTTGCTCAGGATGTTGTTGAAATTGAACCTGCCGACCAGTTCACATTTAGCGACGTCGGAATTGAAGCCAAAGTAACGGGCCCCATCTGGTTGTATGGTGGAATAAAAATTTAACGAGTCGATGCGGTGCCATAATTCCCGGTCCTGGATGAGCCTTAAATGGCGCAATTTGGCGGATCCGGTTATGTCGTTCAGGGTTTTGCCCTCCAGGCTCAAATTATCCACCTTTCCGGAAAGCACAATGTCTTTGTCGCTGAGGTTCAACACGCCGAGGTCCAGCCTTTCGATGTTGGCGCTGAATTCAAAGCTCGGTATTTCTTCTTTTAAGTTGATGGCCCCGTCAAAGGTGAAATCGATGTTGGGATCATCGCTTTTAACCTTGCCCTCAAACACCTTCTCCTCAAAGGCGCCGTTGAGGTAAATATCCCTGTATTGGTAACCTCTGTACGAAAGCGTATCGATCATGCCTGTCACCGTCGCTTTGATGGTGTTAAGGGTCAAGCCGCTTGAATTGTCTCCAATATTGACGCGAAATGTTGTCCTGCCAAATTGTTTGTCGCCCGTCCAGGTAGCCATGTCGAAGCTGTTCATGGCCAAACCGCCACTGTAAATGGCTTTTTCCCGTCCCTCTTTCAGGTTGAGGTGCATGTCGGCCTGCCCAGGGCCGAGGTCAGAGACGAATTCACCAAACAGCACGTGGTCGATGCGGTCGAATAACTGATAGTCGCCCTTGAATTTGATGCTGCCTAATTTATAAAATTGTTCGGGCGGGCTGAAATCCGGCACAAGGCGATTGATCGTCCTTAGGTCGGTGCGCAGTTCTTTGAACTCAAAAGTCAGGGTTTGCGGCTCTCCTTTTTTATTCAATTCATTGCCCCGGAAGTCGCAGTTGATATAGGTGCTGTTCCCTAGCTCCAGAACCATGCTATCGGCGCGCAGGCGGTTCACCTTTCCATACACGTGACCGCTAAGGTTTATCAGTTCGTTGACGTTGGATATAAAAATCTGGTTTTCGGCGAGGTTGTCGTCAAAATGATTCAGATCGCCCAAGCGCAAGGTAGAGCCTTTGGAAATCCTGATATCCATGTCGACGCTGTCTTCGAAGCTGCGAAAATCCCTGTAGCCAGAATACCGGAATTGCATAGTATCGCCCAGGGAAGTGTTTTCTGTCTGGATTTTCACGTTGTACAAGCTGGTCAGCGTGTCGGTGAGCGAGAGTTGGCCAAATTCGGCGTGGGTTAGGTGAAAACCACTTTGTTCGTGTGCCGCCATATGACCGATGCTGCCGTTTAATACAAACGCGTTGCTGTTGAACTGGTCGTTAAAACTAAGGTTTTTCCCTTGCAGGGTAATGTCAGTGATGTTTAAGTGCTCATAATCCATGACATTGGGGAGTGTCGTGCGCCCAGGCGAGGCATCGAACCTGTCCATGATAAAGCTGGAGCGGGTGGCCAAAAGCTCACCGACCCGGAAGATTATCTGGGGGCTTGGAATTTTGGATTGTTTAGCGACAGGTATTGCAGGTTTGGTATCTGTTGCAAGGCTTGCCGGATGCTCAAAGTCCTGAATTTGAATAAAAAGGCCGTCCAGGTGTGCTGATCGGATGTCAACGAGGTTGTTGTCGGGATCGATGGCATTGATTTTTATCAGGCCAAAAGGAATTTTTATCAGGTGCCTTTCCCGGTCGATGATATTGTGATTCTTTTTGTTGACCGTTTCGATATCCCTCAATATGACCACATCGTTGAGGTGCAGGTTTTGGATGTTGATGACAACTCCTGCAGATTTTTTTTTGTTGCCGCTTGGTTTTGAAATTTTGGACAGGAACTCGGTTAGTGTATTGCGCTTTTCCCCTTCTGCACGATTGATATTGAACCGAGCATTTGATATGGAAATGTCGGTGAATTCTACTTTTTCGCCAAAAAACGAAAAGAAGTTGTATTTCATCCCGACATGAATTTTTCCGGCAAAGAGCAAGGTATCCCCTTTGGAATCTTCAACATATAGTCCTTCCAGCACCAAATTGTCAAAAAACTCGATATCGACTTTCTGGATGGCCACCGGAGTTTCCCACTCTTCTGACAAGTAGGCGGTTACTTTTCCCACGATCCAGTTTTGGACGGAGGGCATTTGCAGCAAAAAGTAAAGGGATACTACAAAAACAGCCAGGCCGAACAGCGTGTTTTCCGCTTTTCGCCAAATGTACTTGACCCATT
>CAYVPM010000652.1:0-3242 GCA_964453475.1 uncultured Saprospiraceae bacterium
ATTGTGGCTCGGCAACCTCGACGCCCAGCGCGACTGGGGCCATGCCCGCGACTACGTGGAAGCCATGTGGCTGATGCTGCAACAACCTGAACCAGATGATTTTGTGATCGCAACAGGCAGTACCACCACCGTGCGCGACTTTTGCCGGATGGCGTTTGCAGAACTGGGCGCGACGCTGGAATTTGCAGGTAAAGGCGTGGAGGAGCAGGGCATTGTAGCCAGCTCCAGCAATCCGGGCTTAAAGGCCGGGCAGGTAGTAATCAGCGTCGATCCGCGCTACTTCCGCCCCGCCGAAGTGGATTTATTGGTGGGTGATGCAACAAAAGCCCGTGAAAAACTGGGTTGGGAGGCCCGTTGCCCGCTGGCCGATCTGGTACGGGAAATGGTCTCTTCCGATTTGCAGTTGTTTCAACGGGAAGAGTTTTTGAAAAACGGGGGGTTTGATGTCAGAAACCAGTTTGAGTGAAGGCGCCCAAACCCGTTCAGGATTCTTTGCCTTTCCGCATAACAACCCCTTTCCCGACACTCCTGTTTGTCCAGCCAAACAACAATTTATCCAGCCCAAGGATAAAATCCGTCACGAAAACCAGTGCTGGTTCTTTCGTTGACTTGGGCCGTACTTTCAAGCCGCCTTCGCTATCCGAGGTGACATTCCGGGCGTTCTTTTTAAAAATACTTTGCGCAATCCCGGTCCAGTACACTTCCAGTAGCCCCACCAAATGGCGGCTGAGGCCTTCAAATTCCATAATTTCAAAACCGGCATCGCCGGCCCATTTTTTAAAGTCGGCGCTTCCAATCAGGTAGTCGTGCCCGAAGGCATAAGCGCCTTGCGAAATGGCGTATTCGCGGCTGCCCTCACTTCGGGTAAACTGCCATATCCGGTTGATCGGGTCGTAGGTGATAGGGAATTCCCGGCTTGGGAAAGTCATGATCGCCACCCCGCCCGGTTTCATCACCCGGTACATTTCCTGCACCATTTTTTCCGGTTTGCCCACATGCTCTATCACTTCGCAGCTCACGATCAAATCGAAGGAGTTGTTGGGATAGCTGAGCTCCAGGGCATTATTTACCTCGTAGCGGAGGTTCATCACGCCGGCGTTCAAACTGCGGGCATGTACCAAATCTTCTTCGTTGACGTCGCAGCCGATCAGTTGGGAGCAATATCCAGCCAACATCCGGTCGTAATCGCCTTCGCCCGTGCCCAGGTTCAAGCCCAGGGCAGTGGGCTGATCGCTCTTGGCGTATTTTTTCAGCCTGGACCGCACAAAAAGGTATCTGTTTCGGAAAGTGGGGAAAAATAATTTGAAGTTCATAAAAATTGCTGGATTACTTGCCGATAGCCGCCCTGAATTGTTGCGCCCTTGCATTGTCGCCCATCGACTCATAGATCATGGCCGACAACTCATAGGGCTGTTTGAAATTGGGCGCAATCTGAATGGCCTTCATCAGGTTGTTAAGGGCTGTTTGCGGGTCGCCGCTGCGCCGCGCGATATCGCCCAGGAAATACCAGGCCGTAGCATTGGACGGCTCGCGTTTGATAGCCAGTTCAAATTGTGCTTTTGCTTTGTCTACCTCATTCTTACTGAGGTAAACCAGACCAACCAAATTGTTGGCCTGGGTATCGTCGGGTGAAATCTGCATGGCTTTTTCGGCAGCAGCTTTTGCTTCATCGAACATGTTGGCGCTCAGGTAGGCTTGCCCTAAATTTGCCCAGGCCAGGTCATTGTCCGGCACGTTGGCTACCTCATTTTTGAGATAATTGATGGAATTCTCCCAATCGCCCAGTTTGGCCGCCGCCATGCCCAGCGCACAGTTTTTGCCATTGTCTTTTATTACGGCCAGGATTGGCGCACCTGCCGCAGTTACCAGATGGACGGTGTTGTCTGGCGGCCACATGCCTTTTTGCAAAGTAGCGCCATCCATAAAACGGGTAGGATACAGTGCATAGTCCCAGGCATCGTCGCAGCGGCGGTCCCATTTGAGGTATTTGACTTTCACCTTGTCGCCGTATTTAGCGGTGAGCTGTTTGGCCGAATAAAACATATTGGTGGCAATCACCACCGTTTCGGGCATATTCGGGCCAAGTATCTGCTGTTGCTCCATCCATTCCAGTCCCTGCCGCACGCTGATGCCCCAGTAATCAGTCTCAAATTTGCCGAAAGCGCCGGAGGTGCCCCCCACTATTTCATTGAAATACACGTAAGGCATGGTACGGTTGGCCGCGATAAAAGACGCAGGCAATAAAGCCAGCAGGCCGATCAAGCCGGCCAAAGCGAATTGAGCCGCTTTTTTCTGGGGCAACATTTTGGCCAGTTCATTCCAAAACAAGGCAGCCACCACGCACATCGGCGGATAGGCAAAGGTCAGGTGTCGCCAGCCGTCGTGAATGACTGAATTCTTGTACATCACATAAAAAACCGGGAAAATGGCCGCAAAAAGCGCCAAGCCAACCCATAACGGCTGATAACGGCGCATCAATCGCGGCGCCAAAGCCAGTCCCCCCACAAAACCGATCAGGCTCAACAAAGGGATGGTGTACACGATCCATTTCATTGCGTAATTCCAGGGCGTTTTGTCCGACATCATATTGACGCCTTCAAACAAGACCCTGATTTTGACCTCGAGATCGGAGAATTTCGACAGTGCCACGAAAGGGTTACTCAAGGGGCTTTGCAGCGCATAAGGCCAAAACAGCAGGGCGAATACATACCCCGCCGCCGCGATGCCCAGGGTCAGCATGGCATATTTTTTCAAGGCATTAAAATCAGAAAATGCCCGTAAACCGCCATTTTTCATCAAAAAATGCAAGCCTGCAAACATGCCCAAAATGCCGAACGACAACAGGCCGCCCGCCCGGATACCCAGTGCAATACCTAGTCCAACCGCCAGTCCGATCATATTCATCCGGCGCGGTGCCGAAATTTTATTCAACACCGCAGCCATGTTGTAAATGGCCATCATATAACCTGCGGCGAAGGGAATGTCTTTGGGGTTCATCAAAGAATCGCCCACAAATCGCGGCGACACCAGCATGATGATCAAAGTGAGGATGCCGGCCCGTCGTCCGGCGATCAGGCTGGCAAACAGGGCGGCGCACAACATGGCCACCCAGCCTAAAATGGCACTGGAAGCATGACGCAGGTTGTGGTAGGCCAGGTCTGTCGGCTTGAATCCCAGGATTTTGTTCGCAAAGCCCGTTGTTACTTCGAAAAACCCGCCGTACAGGTGCATGTTGCCTTCCG
>CAYVPM010000653.1:0-2320 GCA_964453475.1 uncultured Saprospiraceae bacterium
GCGTCTGTGAATGTGTACGACGTGGTGGTGGTGCCAACGGGGAACAAGGCGCCGATAGGCAAGCCTTCCGTGATATTAAAGGAACCGCCCAGGATCAGGCAGTTGTCGGTAGCCGTCGGCGCCTGGTAGAACACCGGGTTGTCCGCAAAACAATTGACCAGACTGGGCGAGCAGATCAAGATCGGATCGGAATTGTCAATTATGGTCACCGTGACGGTCTGGGAAGTCACGTTCCCGGCATCGTCGGTCGCAGTGATGGTTACCTGGTGGTCGCCCAATTGGGTGCAGACAAACTCCCCGGGCAGGATCACCACAGAAGCCAAAACACAGTTGTCTGTTACGATGGCGTTCATATTTTGGACCGTCAACACCACATTGCCGTCCGGGCCGATCTCTACAGGCGTGTTGCTGGCAACAATCACAGGGGCAATATTGTCATCGGAGAGTATCGTCACCGAAGTGGTAGCGGTACAGCCGTTCTCATCCGTTACCGTGGCTGTGTACGTCCCGGCCACCAAGCCTGTGGCTTCATAGTTCATTTGGCCGTTGCTCCATGCAACCGAGAGGCCGCCCGTGCCGCCAGAAGCCGCGACAGATGCGTAACCTTCCGGCGCTGTGGGGCAGGAGGTGACGTTAGAGGAGTCAATGGTTGCGACAATGGCCGTTGGTTCAGTCAACTCAACCGGCACGATGATGCTGCAACCGTTCGTATCGGTCACCTCCACCGTGTGCACGCCTGCGGGCAGGTTGGTTTCAGTAGCCGCATTGCCACCACTGCTCCAGGCAAAAGTAAAACCACCCGTTCCACCTGTCAATAAAATGGTTGCAAACCCGGTGGTATCGCCGTTGCAGCTCGGGTTTGTAATCTGCAAATTCGTGATCAGGTTGCAGTTGCCCGCTTCCACCTCGACGGTTTGAACAGCCGTACAGCCATTGGAATCCGTCACGGTAACGGTATAGCTGCCAGCAGCCAAGCCTGAGATTGACGCGGTTGTTTCGGTATTGCTCCATGCATAGGAATAAGTGCCCGATCCACCCGTTGGGTTCGCGCTCGCTGTACCGTCTGCCGTGCCGGAGCCGCTGGTGACAGAGCCCGTTGCATTGGCTACCAGTGCGCTAGGCTCCTCGATGGTAAATGTTTCAATTTCAGGACAATTGCTGGCATCCGTGATGGATACCGAATAATTGCCCGCTGCCAAATTGCTCAAGTTCGTGGTGGTGTCGCCTGTGCTCCACAATATCGCAAACGGCGCTGAACCGCCCATAAACTGGATCACCGCAGCACCATTGCCCGCCCCAAAACAGCTGATATCCGTCGACAGGATTTCTGTTGCCAGGGTGCAGTCGAACTGGTTGACATTCAAGGTACGCACCCGGGTACATCCATTGGCATCCGTCACGGTGACCGTGTAAGAACCCGGGGCCAGGCCGCTGATGGTTTGGGTGGTTCCGCCATTGCTCCACAGGTAGGTATAACCTGGAGTCCCGCCCGATGGGTTGGTGGTGGCGGTTCCGTCGGCGGCGCCGAGGGCTGTTTCGCCCGTTGCCATATCAGTCGTAGCGATGGCTGTTGGGGCTGTCACCGTTGCGCTGAGCGTAGCGCTGCAACCCTCGCCGTCCGTAACTGTGGCCAGGTAAGTGCCTGAACCAAGGTTGTTATTCAAAGCTGTCGTAGTCCCGTTGCTCCAAAGGTAGCTGTATACGCCGTCGCCTCCAGCCGCTGCCACGCTCACGCTGCCATCAGCGCCGCCAAAACAATCGGGATTGTCGAGGCTACCAATGCTCGCGGTTACGTCGCTGCGCTGAATTACCGTAGCAGTGGCAGAACTGGCACACCCAGTTGCTGTATTGGATACCACAACACTGTAAATGCCCGGTGCGCTCGCTGCCAAAAACGCCACTACGCCTGTGTTCTGAGTGCCGCCGCCGGGGAGAGTCCAGGAATGGGTCAGGTTGGCGGGGTTACCCATGCTGGTAGCCAGCACATTCACCGAATTATTGTTGCAGTTCAAGTTGCCTGATGTGGCCAGGGTGGTGCCTGGCGGGGTGTTGTTCAGTACTACGGCAGCGCTCGCGGTGCTGGTGCAGCCGTTGGGCGCTGTTACCACCACCTGATAGTTGCCTATTGCAGTCACTACCGGATTGGGTATCGTAGCCATAAAGCCCCCTGGGCCGTTCCATTTGTACGTGACACCCTGCGTTGTGGAGCTTGCCCCGAGGGTGACGCTGGTTTGGGCGCAGGTAATAGCGCCGCCAGTTGCGGTCACCTGTGGCGTGTCATTTCCGGCGTTCACTAGCGCCGTCGCCGTGGCAGTACAAC
>CAYVPM010000653.1:2330-3240 GCA_964453475.1 uncultured Saprospiraceae bacterium
AGACCCCATTGGTCACCAATACGGTATAGGTGCCGGCTACGCTCACAACCGGGTTTTGCGCTGTCGACATAAAGCCTCCAGGGCCCGTCCAGGAATAGCTGGGGTTGGGTGCGTTGGTAGAAGCTTGCAGTGTCACATTGGGTGAGGTGCAGGTGAATGTGCCACCCGCCGTGGTAATTACAGGAGGCGCCACATTCGCGGTCACGACAGCGTTGGAAACAGCGGTACATCCGTTGTGGGTATTCGTTACGCGCAGCGAATACGTTCCAGGCGCATTGACAACCGGCGTCAGGGTATTCGTCCCGGAAACGATATTGCCGCCGAGCAGCACCTTCCAAAAATACGAATAGTTGGAACCCATGGAGCCGCTGCCCTGCAGCTGCACCTGGGTGACGATACAGGTGAGCACCATGTCGGGGCCCGCTTCGGCCACTGGCGGAGTTAAATTGCCGGGTACCTCCACATAAGCGGTGTCCCTGCACGCGTTGCCACCGACAATATTGGTAACGATCAGCGCGTGTTGCCCTGGCTCGTTGGCCGTAGCCGTAATGGCATTGCTGATAACTTGTCCAGCCGAGTTTAGCCACTTATAGCTCACGGTGTTGCCTGTTGTGGACCCGGTTCCCGACAGCGGGACAGAGGTTACAGCGCACGTAATGGTGTCTGGCGGTACAATGACCGCTTTGGAGGGTATTTTGAACAGGGAAAAGTTAACGATACTGTCGCATCCCTGATAGGAAACCAAATACTCCTGGTAGGTGCCAGTTTCGCAATATTCAATACCATTGATTTCAAAACACTCGTTTTTGCAGAGGTAGCGGAGCGGCAGGTTTCGCTGATTGTAGGGCAATAAAATAAGCTTTTGCTTTACAATACTGTCACAACCCAGGTAAGAAATGTAGGGGGTAGA
>CAYVPM010000654.1:0-3239 GCA_964453475.1 uncultured Saprospiraceae bacterium
TGTGCTCACTGGTTCCAACACTTATCCTAAATATTTTCAAGGGTCTGGACTGCTCACAGTAAAATCTGAATATCCGAACTTTATTACCTTTTTCCGTTCGACTGATGATGGTATTAATTGGACAAGCCAAGTAATACCATACCATTCTCCTGGCAATTTATTTCTTGCACCTTCAGGCACCATTTTCACTTCTAACAACCAGACTTTGTATCGCACGGAAATTGGGGCGAGCAATGCTTCTGCCTTTATTCTTCCGCAGAACAATAATGACCCAACACTGACCGCTCTTCCATCGGGGCGACTGCTGATGCAAGCATCTTTCTATTCAAGCTACCAAGGAAAGTCGGTGTTGTTTTTTTCCGATAACGACGGGATTACCTGGGACACCTTGGCTCCACCAGTTAATGGCACTGGCGTCTGGTTTTTCCCCATCGCCTTGGATGATGGCACTGTTTTCAGAATAAATGCAGGAGCATTGTTTCGTTCTACAGATGGCGGCATTACTTGGGAATTTTCCAGCACTGGATTGCTTTATAGTCCTTATGGCGACATAAAATTCGTAACAGAGCATTTCTTTTTTGTTCAAACAAATCTGGGTATTTGGAAAACCTTGGATGCTGGTGAAAATTGGGAATTGATTCAGCAGAACAACAGATCGGAAGAGCAAGGTTCGAGAAATTTTGAAATCACTGCGCAAGGGCATATTATCGCCACAAGCGACGATAAATTGATTTTTTCGTCGGATTTTGGCAATACCTTTTCAGATATTACGCCACTCGGAGTTAACATTAGGAACGATTGGTATGCTGGCAGAGTTTTTATCAACCCCTATACCCAACACATTTTTTTAAGTACGAAACAAGGTCTCATGCGATCTATGGACTTTGGACAAACATGGGCCATGACACCAGTGAGCACCTGGGTCTGGGATATGGGTTTTCTTTCATCCGGGCGAATAATTGCCACAAGTACAACCAATACTTTTATTTCGGATAATGGCGGAGATTCGTGGCAAAACGTGCAGAATTTTTTTGGGGATTTTGCACCTGCACCTATTACTGTCACACAATCAGGAGAAATATTTATCGTAAGGATTAATGCCAGCATGTGGTCATTTTTCAGGTCCCTGGATGCAGGGTTAACTTGGCAGGAGCTTCCGTTCCATAAACAATATTGGAATGTAGGGAATAATAAAATTATTTCCGCCAACAATGGTTTTTTATTCTTCCCAGGAGGGCCAAATGAGAATCACATCTATTTGTCAACAAATTTGGGCAATTCTTGGCAGACCATCCCAAAGCCGTGGCAATATGTATCCATACAAAAAATTGCCTTATCACCAGATCAACATCTTCATTGTAACGCTGGCGTAAGTTTCAGGTCTGTCAATCCCGTCTCGACAGGATCATTCATTAAAGGCGATGTTACAATAGATTCTGACGCTGACTGTTCTACCCAAGGAGGACAGCAACCTTTAAAAAATAGGATAATTGAAGCTAGTGCAACAGGTATTTCCTATTTTACAGAAACAGAGTCCAGTGGGCGCTATATCATTTTTGCAGATACCGGAACCTATAAAATTACGGCCCAAACCCCAAATGTTTTTTGGTGGGACTATTGTGTTGCTGAAAAACACCTAAGCATCCCAGAATTTAATACTATTGATACTGTTGATTTTGATGCACTTGCTCTTTCCCAATGCCCCCTCCTAACCGTCAACGTTGCCGTACCGACCATGCGCCGCTGCTTCAACAACCAAATATTCGTCCAATACTGCAACCAGGGCTCCATCACAGCCGACAGCGCCTATGTAGATGTTTTTCTCGACCCATACCTAGATTTCATAAGTTCCAACCAGGCGCACAACGACCAGGGAAACAATCAAGTACGCTTCTTTGTCGGTAATCTGGCCACCGGCGACTGCGGCCAGTTTTCATTCACGGCATACGTTGATTGCGGCTCTACAGTGCTCGGTCAAACCCACTGCATCAGCGCTCACGGCTACCCCGACACCTTATGTACCCCGGTGTCAAACTGGTCGGGCGCGAATATTGAAGCGCGCGCGTCCTGCCAGGATTCTATCCTGCAATTTGAATTGCATAACAACGGTACTGGCCCTTCTCAAATACTAGACTACATCATCATTGAAGACGATGTGGTCATGTTTCAAGGGCAACAACAATATGGGCAAGGCCAATCCATTACCCTGCCCCTGCCCGCCAATGGCCACACCTTCCGCATCGAATCGGAACAAGAGCCGGGGCATCCCTTTTCCAGCCGTGCCATCGCTTTTAATGAAGGCTGCGGCGGATTTGAATCGCTGAGTTTTATCAACCAGTTCAGTGTAAACGGCAGCACCCCTTCATGGCACAGGGTATGCCGCGAAAATACCGGTTCCTACGATCCCAACGACAAACACGGCTACCCGCTTGGCACGGGAGCGGAAAACCGGATCCGACCCGGGCAAGCTCTGGAATACATGATCCGGTTTCAAAACACGGGTACAGATACAGCGTTCACGGTCGTCATTCGCGATTCCCTTTCCGCCTGGCTCGATCCGGCGACGGTGGTTCCAGGCGCGGCTTCCCATCCTTACAATTGGAAATTGCAGGGCAATGGTGAAATTAGTTTTACTTTTTCCAATATCCTGCTTCCCGATAGCACGACCAATCTGGCAGGCTCTCAGGGATTTGTCACCTTTTCGGTAGCACAACAACATGGTGTGCCGCTGGGCAGCAAAATTCTGAATACCGCCGCCATCTTTTTCGATTTCAACCCGCCCGTTATCACCAATGAAACCCTGCATACAGTGGGGTTGCTTGATATTGTGAGCAGTACGCTCGACTTACCGAAATCAAAAACCCAAAACCCGGTGCGGGTATCACCCAATCCGGCCAGCACTTACACAACTTTCCAATTGGCAAAAGGGCTGTTCAAGGGTCATCGGCTACAATTGTTCAGCCCGATGGGAAAGTTGGTGTATGAAACTGCCGTTAGTGAAGATCAATTGGTTGTGCCGAAGAATAACCTCCCCGCAGGCGCGTATGGCTGGCGGGTTGCGGATGCGCGCGGCGTGTTGGTAGGGAGCGGGGTTTTGGTGTTTCGCTAGTGCCTCAACCACTAGTTGAAACCAAAGCGTCACACCGGAATGCCGATGTGACGCTTTGGATTTGACAGGCCAACCAAATGGTTGGCGGTACTCAATACCCATTCCGACCAGGCGAGGCATTGATAACCGT
>CAYVPM010000655.1:0-3238 GCA_964453475.1 uncultured Saprospiraceae bacterium
TGCGCCATGGTCGCGATTACGAGCGCATATATTGCTACCGGGATACGCATCGCTGCAGGAATCCCCTCCCATAGCCAGCAGAGCAAAACAATCGGGAACAGCAAAAAAGGAAGTATCCAAATAGGATTTTTCAGCAAAAATCCCCGGCGTTCTTTCAAGCCGATTGTAATGCCGCCGATGTAGGAGAGGTGCGCCAGCAAAAAAGCCGACAAGCCAAGCAGGAAAAATGTGCCGCCGTTGAACATCAGCAAGATGTCGCCAAGGGTGGAAAAAAACAACCCCAGCAGCCATGCTGTGCGCAACGGCGATTGTATCCCCCTGGTTTCCTGTATCAGCCATATTGCCAGCAAGGGCATCAGCAGGGGTTTGGAAATGCTGCACAGCAGGTCCAAATCGATGATTATCCCCAGGATATGGAGCAATGCAAAAGCGATGAAAACGGGCAACCAAATATTTTTCATGTGCGCGAAATGGTGGCCACCCAATTGCGCAGCAACTGCAGGCCGTGTTCGGTTAAAATTGATTCCGGGTGAAATTGCAAGCCGACAAGTGGCAGGGATTCATGTGCCAAAGCCATAATTTCGTCGGATTCGGTGCTGGCCAGACGACGGAGGCACTGGGGGAGTGGATGTTCAAGCAGCAAGGAGTGGTAGCGCATCACCGTAAAATGCTCTGGTACAGCCTCAAAAACCGGATGCCCAAAGTGCTGTATTTGCGAGGTTTTTCCGTGCATCGGCAGGCTTGCCTTCAGGAGTTTTGCGCCAAAAAACTCACCCAAAGCCTGGTGCCCCAGGCATATCCCCAATATCGGCAGGCGCGCGCAATACCTTTCAATAACGGCCAACATCATGCCCGCATCTGCCGGGCGTTTAGGGCCAGGTGAAAGCACAATGGCTTGAAAGTCAAGCGGTTCAAGCTCCTCCAACGTAAAGGTGTCGTTGCGCAGCACCAAGCATTCCACGCCCGTCTGCAACAAATAATCGTAGAGATTGTAGGTAAAGGAATCGTAATTGTCGAGCAGCAAAATCTTCATGGCCGCTTATTCCTCGATGCCGTCAGCGTCTTCTGGCGGGTAATAGGTATTGGGCTGGTTCTTGGCCCCGGCATTGGGGTCGGTTTCAATACCTTTTGGATCGGGCTTGTAAATACGCCCGCTGCCGCCGTCCGTATTTTTGGTTTTTTCATCGCCGTATTCCTGCAGGCGGTCCATCCAGGTCATGGAAGTACCCCAGGCTTCCTCTGCCATGGGTTTGAAGCGCAGGGCCATGTCGTAGGCTTTGCCGGGCAGGGGCTCGAGTAAGGGGTATGTCTTGGATTCGGCAATGGTTTGGGGATTCAGGAACTGTGCTTTTACCATAAACCACACGGCAATGCTGCATATCAACACATAAAAACCGCCCATAACGAGGGCGCCCAACGCCTGGTTGACAATGCCCAAATAAGCCGCTTGAAATGCCCTTTCCAGGCTTTTGGCGGCAATTTTAAGCACAAACATGATGACAATGATGTTCACCACAAATGCGGCGATGTACATCATGGGGTTGGTGGAATGAAATATCGCCTCCATGATGTTGGTGGTGGTGGGCGTCACCTTGAAAGCCAGCACAATGCCGAACAGGTAAGCGGCAACGTTGAACAACGTCGAGATAACGCCTTGATTAAACCCCTGAAAAAATCCATAGCCCAGGGCGATCAGAAATAGGATATCAATGGGCATCGTTCGTCCGACTGGAATTGTAGCACATTGTTTATGAGAGTGTTATGTGCAAGAATTATCCGACAAAGATAATGGGAAAATGATTGAGATTCAATATTTGACTCAAATTCGCTTGTTGCCCGCCATTTCAGCATCCAATAATACCGCCTCGTGCAGCATTTCCAGCAAAACAGCTGCTGGAACCTCAGCTTCCCGCCGCAACAAAACATAACCGACCTCTTTTCTGCTGCCCATATCCAGCAAGCCGTGTTCGTTCGACATCAGGTGCCCGCGGGCGAAGCCCAAATTTACACCCTCCGCAAAGCCGCAGTAGGGGAAACTGGCCGGGTACATAAAACATATCCTGGTGTTGCCGAAGTAATAGGGCACGCCGTAGGAAAACTTCTCCTTCAATTCGGGGAAGTTTTCCAAAATCAGCGTGCGCAGGTGGTTGCAGATTGCTTGTTCTGCGGGCAAAATGGCCTCTAAAAAAGTATCGAAATCTTTGTGCTTGGCGAGTTTCATGCTGGGCGTTTTGTGCCCTCAAAAATACACCCGGTACATCAAATTCGGAAAAAAACCGAACTGGGTCATGTGGCCTATGTTGCCGGGCTTGTCCGCATCGTAAAACTCCATAATCTTGCCTTTGTTGTTGGTCAGGTTGTCGAGGTTCAGGAAAAGCTCGTGGGTTGCCCGCTTTTTGTTCCATTTGTAGCTTGCCGAAACAAGCAGCTGGTACGTGTCTTCAATACTGTGCTCAAACGCTTTGTCGTAATCCCAGTAGCGGTTGTTTGCCGGATCTACAGCAATATTACCTTGTGCATCGCGCAACAAAGGGATGATCTTCCTGCCACCGCCAAAAAACACTTTGGCGTTCAGGCCCAGGCTCTGGTTTTGTCTTTTGCCCAGTTTGGAAAATTCTTTACCGCACAGGATGTTCAGCAAATAATTGCCGTTGAAGGGCGTGTTGCGCTCCCGACCGTCAAGGGGGGTGTATTTCGACTGGTAAAGCGAAGCGTTGATCAAATAATAGTATTGCTTGTTGAAAAACCTTTCGAGGGTTAGTTCAATGCCGTAGTTTTTCCCGGTGCCTTTATTTACCAGATCGACATAGCGGAAATCAAGCCCTTCCACGATGGTAGCGAAATAGCTCGTATCCAGGTTTTCAACCGGCAGGTTGTACAGGTGCTGGTAATACGCTTCAATTTTGGCGCGCAGGTTTTTTCCATAACGTTTTTCATAACCCAGTACAAAATGGTGGGCCTTCAACAAATCCAGGTCGCGGTTCGGCTCCGTGAAACTGCCGTCCGCTTGCAGCACCTTGGCGAAATAGTGGTGAATGCTCTCCATATTGCTGTGCAGGCCATAACCCGCGTGTAGGGAACTGGAACGGTTCAGGGTCCAGTCGACGGCAAGCCGCGGCTCCAGCGTACTTTTTTTGTTGAACAGCACATTCATGTTGTGCAATCCCGATACGATGCTGAGCTTTTCGCTGACACGGAATTTCCAGGTAACAAAATTGCGGACGGTGCTGATTTTCTC
>CAYVPM010000656.1:0-2929 GCA_964453475.1 uncultured Saprospiraceae bacterium
GACCTTGGCTGCAACCCGACCGGCGTCCCCGGCCCAGGCGCTGCCACCGCGACGGATGTCTGCGGCACCCCGACTATAACTTCGTCTGTGGGTGGCGTGTCGACCAACGGCTGCCTGCGCTCGCAGACACGGACTTATTTAGCAACGGATGGCTGTGGCAACACGGCGACCTGCACCCAGGTGTTCACGTGGACGGTTGACCAGGCACCGCCTGTGTTCACCTTCTGCCCGCCAGGCTCGGACCTTGGCTGCAACCCGACCGGCGTCCCCGGCCCAGGCGCTGCCACCGCGACGGATGTCTGCGGCACACCTACTATAACTTCGTCTCTCGGGACCATCAGCTCCAACGGCTGTTTGCGCTCGCAGACGCGCACCTATTTGGCGACGGACGGCTGTGGCAACACAGCGACCTGTACGCAGGTGTTCACCTGGATATTTGACCAAACAGCTCCAGTAGTAACATGCCCCGGCAACCTCAGTCTAAGTTGCGCTTCCGCAGTTCCACCAGCCAACATAGGCAGCGTAACCACTAGTGACAACTGTGGCGGCGGCGTTACGGTAGTCCATGTTGGAGATGTTATTTCCAGCCAGACTTGTGCCAACCGATTTACCATCACGCGCACTTATCGAGGCACGGATGGCTGTGGCAATTCTGCAACTTGTGCACAAATAATCACTGTAAATGATGTGATACCGCCTACTTTGACCTGTCCAGGCAACCTGACGGTAACTTGTGCATTATTGGTGCCAGCGCCTAATACAGCCCTTGTGACTGGCTTAAGCGACAATTGTGGCGGCACGATTACGGTAACGCATGCAGGCGACGTAATCAGCAACCAGACCTGCGCCAATCGCTTTACAATAACGCGTACCTACCGTGCGACCGATGTTTGTGGCAACTCGGCTACATGTACTCAGTTGATTATCGTGTTTGACAATATTGCGCCGCTGATAACTTGTCCAGCAAATCTTACGGTACAATGCGCCAGTTTGGTGCCGGCGCCGAACACAGGTTTAGTTTCGGCCAGCGACAACTGTGTTGGCACAGTGACTGTAACTTTTGTTGGTGATGTGATCTCCAGTCAGGTTTGTGCGAACCGGTTTATTGTGACCCGCACCTACCGTGCTACGGATGTTTGTGGCAATTCTGCCACTTGCACACAGCGCATCACGGTATTCGACGATATGAAGCCTGTGTTCAGCGGCTTGCCGCCACTGGTTCAGACAATAGAATGTGGATTGCCCACACCGGTTCCGACCGTAACGGCGACCG
Organism: uncultured Saprospiraceae bacterium; assembly: GCA_964453475.1. Lineage (GTDB taxonomy): Bacteria > Bacteroidota > Bacteroidia > Chitinophagales > Saprospiraceae > M3007. The sequence continues at coordinate 1,274 of CAYVPM010000656.1, forward strand.
ATAACTGTACTGGCGCTGTGAACATCCAGTTCACGGAATGGACAACCCACGATCCGGGATCTTGTATCAACAATTACAACATTTGGCGGCAATGGACTGCTACGGATGTTTGTGGCAATTCAAACGTGTTTACAGGAAAAATAAGGGTAGTAGATACCACTCCACCTGTTTTCTCGAATGTTCCTGCGGATATCACGGGCGACTGCGTGGAAGTGCTGTGCATCCATGAACCGACAGTCACCGATCTGTGTGGTGAAGGGTTTATCAGGAACTTCTACGAGACCATTACCTGTGAGCCAGGATTGATACATGTTACCAGGACTTGGGTAGCGGCAGATTTCTGTGAAAACACTTCTGTTGCTGTTCAACATGGCACCGCGATCGACAATGAGCCTCCGCGGCCAATGGACGTGCCGGCAGATATCACGATCCAGGCAGGCGACCCGCTGCCACCAATGCCAAATCCACCGGTTTGGGGTTGCGATCTTTGTTATCTGGTGCTTGAAGTGGACGTAACGTTCCAACAGCAGGTATTCCCCGATAAAGTGATCCGAATCTGGACTTTCTGTGATTGCGCGTACAACTGTATTGCCGATTCCCAGGTGATAACGATTGTGACCAACAAGCTGCCAGAGTTTAGTGACCTGCCGAAGTTAACTGCCAATGCTTCGGTTACTTGCGCGGAATTCAATAATCTAGTAGGTAAAGTAAAAGCCTACGACCCGCCGACCAACGTCTCGGTGCCGGTTGAGATGACGGATTCCATCGCTTATGATCAATGTGGCGACAAGTACATGATCTATGTAACTTTTAAAGCAACGGATAACGAGGGCGGATCCGCTACCACAACCATTCCGATATTGGTCAACGATGAAGACTGTGTAACGACAAATTATTGTTTCACCGGAACGCAGAGCGCTTCGAGCGAGTGGATACAAAAGTTCCAATTCGGCACCTTCGTCAACGGCAGTGGCGCGGCAACGTATTCCAACTTTACCCAGCCGCCAATACCAGTACTGGCTGGTGCAACCTATCCCGTTTCTTTGGCGCCCGGGTTCTCTGGAGGCCCGAAAGACGAGACATGGGTGATTTGGATCGACCTGAACCGCGATGGCGTTTTCGACAACCTCAAAGAGCGCATCAATATGGGGACTTCAAATACGGGCATCAATGGCAGTGTCCATATCCCAATCACTGCCAAAACCGGGAATATCCGAATGCGGGTAGCAATGGTGCGCGGCACAGTAAACGATGCTTGCCAGGTATTTGCATTTGGCGAAATCGAGGATTACACCCTTGATGTGAAAGGCCCAGGCTGTATGCCTACGGAATGTGTTCCAGTGTACAATCCGCAAAGTTGGCTTTGGGAATACATCTACAAAGTGCGGCTCGGGAATAGTTTGATCAACAACAACAGCGGCGCAGCAATGTATTCCGATTTCCGGAACCTGGGCCCTGCCCAGGTTGAACGCGGTAAATCGTACGAACTGAAGACGTATTCTGCCAGTAAAGGTGGTTATACCGGCCTCCATCACTGGGATATCTATGCCGACTATAACCGCGACGGCGACTTCTCTGACCCAACCGAGCTGATCGGCATTCAAAGCATTTTGGTTACGCAAGCTACGTTTACAGTGAATGTGCCAGCCAACGCGG
>CAYVPM010000656.1:2939-3224 GCA_964453475.1 uncultured Saprospiraceae bacterium
ACAACCTTGCGCATCGTGCTGAGCCGCAACGCATTGAGCAACGACTGTCAAATTTCCGGCTATGGTGAAATAGAGGATTATAGCCTTTACATCAAACCTGTCAGCGCAGATTCCAGCCTGAACGCAGTTCAACCGGATATCCGCAGCATTGAAAACGAAGATCCAAAAGCAGCAATGCAATGGACGCTCGTGCCGAACCCGGCAACTGACAACGTGCTGCTGCAATTGGAGTCGCACATCAATCAGTCTGCCAGCATCATATTGATGGATATGACCGGAAGGGCC
>CAYVPM010000657.1:0-3223 GCA_964453475.1 uncultured Saprospiraceae bacterium
ATGCGGGTGTTGATTTGGCTGTGGGACAAACGCAGGATTTCACCCTGATAAATGCAGCGGGTTGTGATTCCATTGTCACCGTAACGGTGAGCGCTTTGCCGACTTCTGCTTCGACGTTGGCGGTGAAAGCTTGTCCGGGCGGCACGTACACTTATGCGGGTGTTGATTTGGCCGTTGGTCAAAGCCAGGATTTCACGCTGGTAAATGCAGTCGGTTGCGATTCCATTGTCACGGTCACCGTGAGCGCTTTGCCGACATCGGCTTCGACGTTGGCGGTGAAAGCTTGTCCGGGCGGCACGTACACCTACGCGGGCGTAGCCATACCCGTAGGGCAAAGTCAGGATTTCACGCTGGTAAATGCTGTGGGTTGCGATTCCATAGTTACAGTGACCGTGAGCGCTTTGCCGACTTCGGCTTCGACGCTGGCGGCAAGCGCCTGTCCGGGCAGCACGTACACGTACGCGGGCGTGAACCTGGCTGTGGGCCAAACGCAGGATTTCACGCTGGTAAATGCCGCGGGCTGCGATTCTATAGTTACGGTAACGGTGAGCGCTTTGCCGACCTCGAGCGGGGCCGTCACTTTCGGTGTATGCCCAAACGAAACCTATACATTTCAAGGTCAGGCACTTGCGGCAGGAGCTGTACAAAATTTCACGCTCAGCAACCAGTTCGGCTGCGATTCCATCCTCACCGTGACGATTGTGGAAAAAGCCAGTTCGGCAGATATTGTGGAGGTGATGGTTTGTCCGGGCGAGTCCTATATTTTCAATGGCCAAAAGGTGGAGATAGGCCAGACCAAGGACTTCCATTTCAGCAACAGCGAGGGCTGTGATTCCCTGATTACCATTCGGGTGACGGCCTGGCCCGGGCTTCAATTCGATGCCATGGCGCAGCGCACTTGTCCGAACCAGAGCCAGGGCAGCCTCACGGTGAACGTATTGCCCGGTGGCAGCCAGCCCACAGGCTATTCCCTCAACGGCGGCCCATTCCAGGGCGACAACCGGTTCATCGGCCTGGCCGCGGGCGATTACACGCTGGCCGTGCAGGATGCCAACGGCTGTGTTTTTGAAGAGCAAGTGACGGTGCCGGCCAGTCCGGCATTGCAGGTGATCCTGCACAGCGACTACATCATTCCGTGTTCTGAAGATTTTGTCACCCTGGCGCCCATCTTTGGCGGCGATACCAGCGGCTTGCAGCTCAACTGGTGGAACGGTGCGCATACCCTCACGACCAGCACCGCCGAAGCTGGGCCCGTCTGGCTGGATGCCAGTAACCACTGCGGCGAAACCCTGCGCCGGGAAGCGCAGGTGCAATGGGCTTCCAGCGATGGCTACCCCATCAACATCTACGTGCCGAACATCTTTGCACCCGATGCCAAAAACCATGAGAACAGGCAGTTCCGGGCTTTTATCGGCAACAACCTCACGCTCCTGGACTACCGCCTGGAGGTGTATGATCGCTGGGGCAGCCTGCTGTTCAAGAGCGAGCAGCCGGAGGTAGGCTGGGAGGGCAGTTTCCGGGATAAGATTATGGAGCCTGGCGTGTTTGTGTGGCAATTGTGGACGAAGGTGGCGTTCTGCGGGCGGGAGCTGGATATTTACCAGAAGGGGGATGTGACGGTGGAAAGGTGAGGTGCTGCTAAAAACAACTCAGAAATTACTGACGGCATATCCCATCGGCAACACATATTTGATCCTCACAAACTATTTTTTGAAGCTTATGAAGTTGAAGCAATTGATTGCCGTGTTCATTCTTTTATTGCTCTTTTCCCATGCACAAAGCCAAACCACGAAGCCCGCCCCTACTTTCCATTGGGAACAATTAGGTGTTACTCCGGAATTTAAATCCATCAAGTGCCTGCAACTGCACAATGGCAATACCATTGTTGCGCTGCGGAACGACGGGACTTCCAAGCGCCAACTTTGTTACTCCCTTGATTATGGCAAGAGTTGGGTCCAAAATGAGCTTCCGTACGTGGATTGGGCCTGGTGTATGTTGTTCAGCATGGGCAATCAGCTGAGGTTAATCCCTTCGTTGAACAACCAGAAAATATATATCTCCACCAACTTGGGAGCCACCTGGACAGAATACAACGACGCCATAGAAGGTGAGTCAGGCGTTATCAGTTATCTGGACCACAACACCCGCTACAAACACTTTGGGTACGATTACACTATTTTTGAATACGAAGGCGGACTCTGGCGGGCCGACTACTCCGGAAAGGCCGAAAGCCAATGGTCGGCGCCCAAGATTTATGTCGGCTTGCGCGACAACTGCTTTGGCAGCATAGAAAATTCGCCGTTTGTGAACATTCGGTATTATTTCCAGGGTGTGACCGCATTTTTTACGGGGAAGCCGGGCTTGCCCATCTATTGCTCCAAAAGTGTAATGGTGCCGAGTCAGAAGGGCTATTATAATATTCGAAACAACTTGCTGATTTCCACCGATCAGGGAAAAAATTGGGAAGCCGCCCATGAAAGCCCGGCAGACCCCTATCCCGGCTCGCTGGCATTGGAGCAATTGTTCCGGGTATGTGCAAACGGCAAATTGTTCGGCGACTTTACCAAAGGGGTGACCGATACCAAGGGTAACCTGTTCGAGATTCCGGATTTTTGCTTTTCAAATGACAACGGGAAAAAATGGATCAGCCTGACTGCTCCAGGCAGGGAGCACACAAAAGAGGTGCTGTTTCTGCCTGATGGCTCGCTTTTGGCCATAACCGCCAGCCACAATATATACAAAAGCTCGCTTGCTGTTGGATGCGCTTATGATGCCAGCGGCGAAAACTGCAAATACCCTGTTTTTGACGAAGGGAAGCCCATCGTTACCGGTTCTGCCGGGGGTAGTATTGTCATTGAGGGTTCCGATGAATTTACCAAACTGGTAGCCCGGGCGCTTGTAAACCTGAAAACCAATTCACCGGATCTCTATGAGAAATACATTTATTCTCCTACTTACAACGGGCTGAAAGGGATCAAGATTGATTGTGAAAGAGGTGTAAACCACCCGGACGCTTCCCTATTCATCCAATTGACGATGAAAACAATGGACGTGTACAATAAATATAACAACTGCATAGAGCTGTTGGCCAGCACCATTCTTCATGAAGCTATCCATGTTTATCAGGCCAATATGTATATGAAAACATACGGTGGCACTTTTTGGGATTTTTGCAAAGCCAGCCAAAAAGACCTGGCGGTAGCCCAAAAACGCGAACGCGAGC